>CAXTTR010000157.1:0-7141 GCA_964247215.1 uncultured Sphingomonadaceae bacterium | reverse complement strand
CGATTGACGCTGACCGAGCTTACCGCGCTCGCTCCCGGCGCGGTCTTCGAGCTCGACCGGCGCAGCGACGAGCGCATCGATATCTTCGTCAATGAACGCCTGCTCGCCAAAGGCGAAGTCGTCACCATCGGCGACCGCTTTGGCGTTCGCATCCTTGATCTCGTGCCCGTGCCGCTGTGAGCGCGGGCGAGTATCTGTCGCGGCTTGGCGTCGCGCTGCCGCTGGTGCTGGCGTTGCTCGGCGCGGCTTATTATGCCGCCAAGCGCGGCTGGCTGTCGGTGCTGAAGCTACCCGGCGCGGCACTTCCCGGCTTACCCCCGGTGCTGCGACTGGTGCAGACCATCGGCCTAGGCCCGGGTGCCCGGCTCGTCGTGGTCGAATTCGACGGGCGAAGGCTGCTGCTCGCATCGCACAAGGGCGGTATCAGCCGCATCGACACCCTCACCTCATGATGATCGCGGCCGAACCCGCGCTCGGCGCTATTTCGGCCCTGACCGCTGGCAAGGCCCCGCTGGCGCTGTCGCTGCAGGTGCTGCTGCTGATGTCGCTGCTGACGGTGCTGCCGTCGCTGCTGCTGATGATGACGGGGTTCACGCGTATCATCATCGTGCTGGCGATTGTCCGCCAAGCGATCGGGTTGGGCCAAGCCCCGCCCAACCAGGTGCTCGTCGGGCTGGCGCTGTTCCTGACGATGTTCGTCATGCGCCCGACGTTCGAGCACATCCACGACGAGGCGTACACGCCGTTCGCCAATCAATCCATTACGGCCGAAGTTGCGATTGAACGCGGTGGCGTCCGGCTCGAAGCTTTCATGATGGCGCAGACCCGCGAAAAAGATCTTCGGCTGTTCAGCAACCTCGCGCACGCCGGGCCGTATGCAACGCCCGCCGCAGTGCCGATGACGGTGCTGCTGCCCGCTTTCGCAACAAGCGAGTTGAAGACCGCGTTCGAGATCGGCTTTCTCGTCTACCTGCCGTTCCTGATCATCGATCTCGCGGTCGCCAGTATTTTAATGGCACTCGGCATGATGATGGTGTCGCCGACGCTGATCTCGCTGCCATTCAAGCTGCTGCTGTTCGTCATGGTCGACGGCTGGGCGCTGCTGCTCGGCTCGCTTGCCGGCAGTTTCGTCGGCGTGAACTAGCGTGGACACCGGCGTGCTGCTCGATGCGACGCATACCGCATTGTGGGTGCTGGCGCAGTTGATCGCGCCAGTGGTGCTTCCTGCCCTGCTGGCCGGTCTGATCGTCGGGCTGCTGCAGGCGGCGACCTCGGTCAGTGAGGCGTCGCTGAGTTTCGCGCCGAAGCTCGTCACCGTGCTGGTATCGCTGGCGCTGTTCGGCGCGGTGATGATGCGGATGCTGTCGGACTTCACGCTCGAACTTTATGACCGGATACCGGCGCTGCTCCGGTGATCGGCAAGCCGTGACGATCGCGGCGTGGCTGGCGAACCCCGAGGCGCAGCTGCTGCGGCTGCTGTTCGCCTCGTTGCGTACCGGCGCGGCACTGGCTCTTCTGCCCGGCATAGGTGCGATGCTGCTACCGCTACGGTCCCGTATCGGGCTTAGTGCGGTCATCGGCCTGCTGGTGCTCGGCGTCACCCCGATCGAGTTGCCGGGCGACATGCTGAGTCCGGCCGGGCTGCTGAGCATCGCGGGTGAGCTTACCATCGGCGCGATGGCGGGCATCGTCCTGCAGTTGGTGTTCGCCGCCGCTTCGGTCGCTGGCGAGCTGTTGTCGCAATCGATGGGGCTCGGTTTCGCGACGATGCTTGACCCCGGCGGCGTGACGAGCCCGGTGGTGACGAGCTTTCTCGGGCTGCTGCTATGGCTGGTGTTTATCGGGCTCGACGGCCATTTGCAGCTGATCGCGATGCTCATTGACAGCTATCGCACGGTGCCACCGGGCAGTGATCCGCTCGCCCATGCGGGCGACCTCGCAACGTTCGGCGGCTTCGCGCTGAGCGCGGGGCTGATGCTCGCACTGCCGGTGTCGGCGGTGCTGCTGCTGGTCAACCTGCTGCTGGCCGTCGTGTCGCGCAGCGCGCCGCAGCTCAACATTTTCTCGATCGGCTTTCCGACGCTGATGGTAGCGGGGCTGCTGACGCTGCCGCTCGCGCTGCCCGCAATGACCGGCACGATGGCGCACACCGTTGAGCGCGGGCTCGACAAGCTGCGCGGGCTATACGGGGCTTAGCCGATGCTGCAGTCAGAACGAAACGTCACCCTGCACCCGCTGCCCCAGCGGAAGCTGGGGCCCATCTTCGGCCGAGACGCAGCCCTGCCCGTAGATGGACCCCAGCTTTCGCTGGGGCAGCGGGCGTTACCCGGGTTACTCGCGTCTTACTGCGATCGGTTCTAGCCAATGCCCGACGGCCCCGATGCCGACCAGAAGACCGAGGCTCCGACCGACAAGCGCCGCCGCGAGTCTCGCGCCAAGGGTGAGGTGCTGCAGTCACGCGAGCTCGGCACCGCGCTGGTGCTGTGGGCGGGGATCGGCTGGCTGCTGGTCGCCGGCGGCGGGCTCGTAGTCGCCTGCATGACGCTGCTTCGGCAGAGCATGATACTGGCTTCGGGAGAGTGGCGCGTCGGCAGCGACACCGCATTCGCTGTCGCCGGACAGCTTTTACTGCGACCGATGCTGATCTTCGGCGCAGTCGCCACGCTCGGCATGATCGCCGCACCGTTGCTGACCGCGCGCCAGTGGTCGCCCGCCGCGCTGGTTCCCAAATTGAGCAGGGTTAACCCGCTTGCCGGCTTGCAGCGGATGTTCGGGGCCAAGATCCTCTTCGAGGTCGGCAAGGCGACGCTGAAGGCGGTGCTGCTGTTCGGCATTGGCGGCTTCGTCATCGAGGCTCGCCTGCCCGCATTGCTAACGCTCGGCGCAGCGTCACCCGAAGCAGCGGGCGCGCAGCTCGCCGCGACGCTCGGCGCGCTGCTTGCGGCACTCGGCGGCGGGCTGCTGCTGATCGCAGGCGTCGACTTTCCGATCCAGCTGCTACGCCACATCACCAAGCTTAAGATGTCGAAGCAGGAGGTGCGTAACGAGGCGCGCGAAAGCGAAGGCTCGCCCGAGACCAAGGCCGCGCAGCGCGCGCAGGCCCGCCGCGCCGCAAAGCGCGCGCTCGCGCCGGCAATGGCGGAGGCGAGCGTCGTCGTCACCAACCCGACCGAGTTCGCGGTCGCGCTGCGTTACCAGCCCGGCCGCGATGCCGCGCCGATTGTCGTCGCGCGCGGTCAGGATGTGATCGCCGCTGCAATCCGCGAGCTGGCGGGCGACCGCGACGTGCCGGTGCTGCGCTACCCCGAACTGACCCGCGCGATCTATTTCACGGCTAAGGTCGGCGAGCCAATCCGCGACGATCTCTACGCCGCTGTGGCCGCAGTGCTGGCGTTCGTGTTCAGCCTCGAAAAGCTCGCCGAGCAACCGCAGCCCGAGGTCGACATCCCCGGCGCGTTGCGCTTCGATACGAATGGGCGGCCGACTTAGCTCAGCGTAAATCGGCGTGTCGCGCGACCGTTAATGAAGCATGGTCAGCATCCTCAACACGCTCGGCGTCGGCTCGGGGATCGACACCACTGCTATCATCGACGCCATCGTCGCTGCCGAGCGGACGCCGCGCGATACCGCACTTGCCAAGCAGTCGACGACCGTCGAGGCGCAGATTTCTGGTCTGGCACAGGTCCGCGCCGGCATCGACGGGCTGTTCACCGGCATCGCCGGGCAGACCGCCAATGGCGCGCTCGGGGCGCAACCGGTCAGCAGCGAACCGACGATCGTCAACTCCACGCTGGTCGCTGGAACGACGGCGCCGTTGACCTCGACGACGCTGCAGATCCAAAGCCTGGCGGGTGGTCAAACGCTCGTCGCCGCCGACCTCGCCGACAGCACCGCCGCGCCGGTCGGACTGGGCATGCTCACGCTTCAATCCGGGGTAATGACCGGCAATGGCGCCGGCGGTTTCAGCTTCGCCGCGGGATCTACCGCTGCCACTACGATCACGATCACCTCGGCAAACAACACGCTTGGCGGACTGCGCGATGCAATCAACGCAGCAGGCAGCGGTGTCGTCGCGAGTATCATCGACGACGGCAGCGGCGCGCGGCTGGTTCTCAAAGGCGCGACTGGGGCCGCAGCGGCATTCACCGTCACCGCATCACCTGCAGACGGCGACACCGGACTATCACGGTTCGCCTATACTGCCGGTGCCGCCACGTTGACGCTGGCGGCGATCGCGCAAGATGCCAAGCTGCTCATCGACGGCGTCGCTGTGAAGCGCAGCAGCAATACGTTCAGCGATCTAATCGACGGGGTGACGCTCGATCTCAAGGGCGCTTCGGCGGGTACGGCAGTGACGATCGACCCGGTGCGTGATGCCGAGGGGCTCAAGACGACCGTGCGCAATCTGACGTCGACATTATCGGCGTTGAACGCACTAGCCGCGTCGCTGACTAAAGCCGGTGATACGACGACGGCAGCCGGTGCGCTGATCAGCAATAGCTCGGTCAGGCGTTTGCAGCAGCAATTGCGCTCACTCACCTCGGCGGTGGTGATCTCGAGCGCTAGCGCGGGAGTCCCGAGCCGCCTGAGCGATCTCGGCATCACCACGGCGCAGGACGGCACGTTGACGGTCAACGAGAAAATGCTGTCGGCCGCTGTCACTGCCAATCCGGACGCCGTCAACGCGCTGCTGACCAGGCTGACCGCATCCGGCGGACCGCTGACCGCGATCCACAGCGACTTCGACGCGACCGTCAGCACGACCGGTACGACCGACAATCTGACCCGGCAACGGACCCAGGTGACGACTAATCAGGCGGCATTGGCCGCGCGCATGACCGATTACCGCGCCAGCCTCGTCACGCAATATGCCGCGATGGAGGCCGCTGTCGCCGCATCCAAGGCGACGCAGTCGTTTCTCGATGAACAGATCAAGGCCTGGCAGACACCCGCCAACGCCTAACCACAGGAGCCGTTCGTGACAGCAGCGCACCAGCAATACCGGACTGCAACCTCAGCGCCTGTCGCGGCATGGGCGGCGGGCCGTTACCGGACCGCCGACCTCGAAGCGCGTGTCGCCGCGGCCGACCCGCACGAGCTTGTCGCGATGCTGCTGACCGGCCTGCGCGAGGCGCTCGGCAAAGCCGAACGTGCGGTAACTTCAACGACGCGCACCCCGGCGACGGGACGCGCGCTCGCCATTCTCGAAGCGCTCGACACCAGCCTCGACTTCAGCACCGGCGGTAGCGTCGCGCGCGCCCTGAACGGCGTTTACGCGCAGGTCCGCATGCTGGTCGTCGCGGGTAACCTCGAGACGCGCCCCGAGTTGTTCGCCGCTGCCGCCGTGCAGATCACCGCGGTCCACACCAGCTGGGGTGCGATCGCTCCGAGCCGGGCGTAATTCAGGCTGGATCAGCGTCCCCCAGCGCGCACGACGTCGTTACACCAGTTTTGCCGACCGGTGGATCAGTAAGCCAGCACGCCCCCGACCGGCCGCTGAATGTTGAGCCGTCGCATCTTCTCGATCAGCGTCGTCCGCCGGAGGCCGAGCATCCGCGCTGATTCCGCGACGCCGCCCGCGCTGCAGTCGAGCGCCCGCTCGATATATGACTGCTCGACCTGCTCGAGCAGCGCCTTCAGATCGACCGGCGCACTGGCAACGAGGGGCAGCCTGTGCCGGGCTGAACTGACTGCTGCCGGCGGCGTATCGAGCCACCGGTCGACCGGTAGCCGGTCGATCGTGTGTGGCGCAATCGCGCCATGTGACCAAGGGGTGTCGGATAGTGCCGAAGGCTGCCGTGCTTGCAGACGATCTGACGCCGGACCGCCTTCAGCGACGTAGCCTGAGTCCCGCGGCGTCGGCCGGGCAGTCCGCCGCCGGTCACCTGACATCAGCTGCTCGGCGATGGGCTGGTCGATGCTTTCGCCGGGATGCAATGCAGCCGCCCGATCGACAAAATTACGCAGCTCGCGGACATTGCCACGCCATTGCTGCTCACTAAGCCAAGTTATGGCGGCAGCGGTAAACTCAACGTGGCTCGCCGCTGTCCCATTCACCGCTCTGCCAGTGCCCGATACCGATACGCTCCGGGCTCCAACTGTCAAAACCTCCGATGTCCCTGCCGCAGCAAAATGCGCGAGCAACATCGGAATATCTGCCCGTCGTTCGGCGAGCGGCATCAGGCGGATCTCGACGACGTTGAGCCGGTAAAACAGATCCTCGCGGAACCGCCCTTCTGCAATCGCTGTCTCAAGCTCGACGTTGGTTGCCGCCACCAGCCGCACATCGACCGGGATGCCGATCATGCTGCCGACGCGCTCGACAACGCGCGTCTCGAGAATGCGGAGCAACTTGACCTGCATGTCGCCAGGCATGTCACCGACCTCGTCGAGGAACAGCGTGCCATGGTCGGCAGCCTCGAAGCGCCCGCGCTTGGCGCGTACTGCGCCAGTGAACGACCCCGCCTCATGCCCGAAAATCTCACTCTCGAGCAGCTCGCGCGGGATCGCGGCACAGTTTACAGCAACAAATGGCTTTGCAGCGCGCGGGCTGCGCTGGTGCAGCAACTGGGCGACAACCTCCTTGCCGCTGCCCGATGGTCCGGTAACCAGCACTGAGGCATTCGACTTCGCAACGCGCTCGATCAGGTCACGCACCGCCTGAGTGGGAGCACTATCACCGATCAATTCGGGCAGCGTCGTTGCGGCTTGCGGTTGCTTCCACGTTGCGCTCATTCATACCTCCGTCGGCCGTAACGAATGCAGCAGGTGCATTCGTCGAGGCGACCAAGGCTGAGCCCTTCCACACAGCCGGTGTCGTGCATCAACCTAAAAGCGAGGATCAGTCGAGCATAGCAGCGATTACCGCCATTCTGGACGTATTTGCCTTGCCGTCGATCAAATCGGGTCCGGAACGGCTGTTGATGGTGCCAGCGTATGTAGTCTCGTGACAAATGGTCGCCACTATCGGCTACTCGAAGGTGGGACAGCTCACGCAATCAACAACTGAGGAAGCAGCGTACTTGCAGAGGCGCGCTGCTTAGGTCTTCCTGAGACATTGCGGGTTGCATGAATTGTTTGTATGCACAAATCGGCGCGACACGGTCGCAATATGGGATATTGCTCAGGATCGGAGGCCACG
>CAXTTR010000156.1:0-7154 GCA_964247215.1 uncultured Sphingomonadaceae bacterium | reverse complement strand
TTCGTCACCCTCGCTTCAGTAAAGCTGTGGATACCCTTTGTCCACGATGCCTAGTAAACTTCGCATCGGTGTAGTTGAGGCTGCCACCGAGCGCGAGCCATGACGTTGGATTGAGCGTGGTATCGATCTCGACACCCGACACCCTGGCTTTTGGCACATTCACCGTGATTCCCGCGAGCGAGCCGAAGATCTGGACGTAGTTCGAACGCTGAATATTATCGATCCACATCGTGTAGGCGGCGATATTCAGCCGGACCGGGACATCAGCAACACGGCCACGAAACTTGGCCCCGATCTCGACGTCGGTCGCGGTCTCAGGCTCATATTCGGCACCTCCGGTGTTGCCGAAGCCGGGCAATGGCGGTGCAAAATAGTTGAAGCCGCCGCTTCGGAAGCTGCGCCGTCCGACCGCGTAGAGCAGCAGATCGGGGTTAAGCTGCTCCTGCATACCGATCTGCCAGCTGAACTTCTTGAAGGTATCCGACAGCGGATTGACGAACGCCGGATTCGGGTTGGTGATGAAGAAGTCGTCGCTCAACCGGCGGAATGTCACCTTCTCGGACGAGTAACGCGCTCCAGCGGTGAAGCCGAGGCCTGCTACGCCGACGATTTGACTGAGGTCGAGCGTTCCCTGTGCATAGCCCGCATAGGTCTTGTTGGTGGTAATCCCGTCGTTGATCTGCGTTGTAACCGGAATGAATGGCGACAAATCGAGGATCTCGCTCGTCGACCGCACATCGTTGCTCTCATGCGAATAATAAAACCCGCCAACGTACGACAGCTGGCTGTCGAACACCTTGCCGATCAGCTGAAGTTCTTCGGAAAATTGCTCCAGCGTACCACCGCGCCCGCCGGTGCCGTTACTGTCGCCGGGGAAGGGCGTGCCGTCGAACTCGCCGGCATCCTGCACTTCGTTGTGCACGTACCCGATGATATTCTTGAGCTGCGTTTGGGGAGCGACCTCGACCGTGGTGATATTCGAAACGATCAGCTCCTTGCCTCGGTGAAAATTGGGCGCGTCGGTGTCGACGAGGAACGGGCCGCGCGCTTGCTGCTTGGCGGTGAAGGCGACGATGCCATCGGGATCGGCACCGGGATGCAGTGCGAGAAAGCGCGCGAACGATCCCGGTCCGAAGATCGAGTCCAGCGCGGGCGTAAATAGGACGTTGTTCGGAACGAATGGATAGCCAGGTTTACTGGCCGATACCGGGACGATATTGTAGACGACGTCGGTCGTATTATTGCCGCCCGAGTGAGCGTAATCGACGACGAGGTCGTTAGTGATGCCGGTTGTTGGCTTCAGCGTCAGGCTGGCGCGCACATTCTCCCGCCGGACATTGCCCAGTCGGCTGCCGTCAAACAGGTTATACTGAAAACCATCCCGGCGCTGGAGGAAGCCGGCGACGCGGAGCAGCACCTTGTCGTCGACGATCGGGACATTGATCGCGCCCTCAGCCTGAAATTGCGCGTAATTGCCGCCACGTAAGGTAATATAACCGCCAAGGTCGTCGGTCGGCTTTTGGGACGTGAACAGTACGGCACCGCCGGTGGCATTGCGCCCGAACAGCGTCCCCTGCGGCCCTTTGAGGATTTGCACCGACTGCAAATCGTAAAATGCACTCGAGGTGTCGCCGCCGACCTGAACCTCGTTGAAGTACGGCAGCACGCTCGGGCGCGAGCTGCTGAACGCGTCGACAGTCTGACCCCGCAGCGAATAGTTGATCGAGTTCTCGCTCTGCCCGGCCTTGACCTGCAGGCCGGGCACGGCGGTCCGCAGATCCGACTGTGAGACGATCGCCCGTTCCTGCAGCTCGGCCGCGCCAACCACCGACACCGCGACGGGCGACCGCGACAGGCTTTCCGAACGGCGCTGCGCGGTAACGATGATTTCACCCGGCAGCGGCGCATTGGAGACCGCGGCGGCCAGCGGCGCAGGGCCCTGCTGTTGCGGTGCTTCCTGTGCGATCGACGGACTGCCGAGGCTGCCGGCAACCACAGCGATCAGCGCGTGAGCCGAGACGTTGTTCTTCATCAACTCTACTCCACCCAAGAACTCGCAATATTTTTCGACGTGATGGTCTTATTTAGAAAACTAGAGAGTCGTATAACCTCCATCGACAAGCATTTCGGCACCAGTGATGAAGGACGACTCATCGCTTGCTAAGAACAGCGCGAGATTAGCCATCTCGACCGGCTCACCGATTCGACCCAGCGGCGTCGCCTTGACCACCGCGGTCAGATACTCTTCTGGCAGAATCTTTGTCATGCCGGTGCGAATGGCTCCAGGCAGCACCGCGTTGACGCGAATACCTTCGGCTCCATATTCGGCGGCAGCGGTTTTCGTCAGCATGATGACGGCGGCCTTCGCTGCGTTATAGGCCGCGTGCGATGGGAAGACGACGTGCGCTGCCATCGACGCGGTATTGACGATCGAGCCGCCGCCGTTCGCCAGCATCAGCGGGATCGCATATTTCATGCCTAGAAACACCGAGCGGCCGTTCACCGCCCAGACGCGGTCGAAGTCCTCCTCTCGATGTTCGGCAATCTTGGCGTACATGCCGCCGATCGCGGCATTGTTGCAGAGTATATCGAGTCGTCCGTAGGTCGATACCGCGGTTCGGAGCATCTCCTGCACTTGCGTGCTCTCGGAAACGTCCACCTGAAAGGGCCGGCACTCCCCATCGACACCGGCAGCGACCCTGTCCTGTTCTCCCGAAATGTCCGCGGCGATGACCCTGGCCCCTTCGCGGCAGAACAGTTCGACCATCGCGGCACCCATACCCGAGCCAGCGCCGGTTATTACCGCGACCTTGCCCGACAATTTTCCCGCCATGCCATTCCTCACGGGTGTTGACAGCGGCCAGAATAGGCAACACTATTGTTGACGCAAGCCTTTTTATTCGGGGACCGTTAATGATCGACGATCTGTTCGTTATCGACGCTGTGACCCACGCTTATAACCATAAACCGGAAAACTGGGCCGATCCGGTTCTGGGTCATGCGATGGTCGAATTGGCCTATCATCTCGCCGCGAGCCCGCCAGACCCGCAATATGCGCTTGGACGCGAGGTCTATTTGTCGAACTGGCAGGTCCCCGACTTGGCTAACCTGCTGTTCCGGGAGAGCGATACCGACGTTGCGGTGATGCATCCGCTGGCGATATCGGCTTTCAAGGACGGCTATTCGTCGGTCGCCAAGGCCGCCGAGGCACTCGAGCGTTACCCGAACCGCTTCATCGGGGCTTATGCCTGTGTCGATCCGCTTCAGGAGCGCGCCGCATTACGGTCACTGGAGGAGCAGGTCGACTTGTTAAAGCCGCTCGGGCTCAAACTCTATCCGACGAGTTGGGACGGCAAGAAACCGGTATCGTGGCAAATGGATGATCCCAAGTTGATCTATCCATTGTACGAGCAGGCCGCCAAGCTCGGGCTGCGCCATGTTGCCGTCCACAAAGCCGTGCCGATCGGGCCATTTGCCGTCGGCGATGCCTATAATCCAAGCGACCTGGAGAACGCCGCGACGGCGTTTCCAGAGCTCAGCTTTGAGATCGTCCACGGCGGCCTGGCGTTCCTTGAAGAGACTGCCTGGCTGCTGGCGAGGTTCGCTAATATTTACGTCAACATGGAAATTCAGAATATCATTGTCGAGCGGCGGCCGCGCACCTTTGCTCAGATACTGCTAGGGCTGTGCCGGGTCGGCGGCAGCGAAATGCTCGACCGGCTGTTCTGGGGTTCCGGCGGCACGCTCCACCACCCGCAGCCGGGCCTCGAAGCCTTCGCCCAGTTCGAGTTCCCCGAAGACCTGCTGGAGAGCGCCGGATTGTTCAAGGCAATTCCGCAAATCACCCGTCAGAACAAGGCGAACATGCTCAGCGGGACCTTTGCGCGGCTGCACGGCATCGACATCGAGGCTTGCCGGCGACGGATTGCTGGCGACGAGTTCAGCCGTCAACCCGGTCAGGCGCTGCCGACGCCGTATTCGACAATCTCGATGGCCGCTGAAGTCGAACGCGGGCGTGCCCCCGCACCAGAATATGAACGATCGCTCTATGCTTGAGGCTGGCGCACTTCGGGACGCGATCGTCAGCCGCCTCGACGAGATCAAAGACCCGTGCAGCGTCGCGGCCGGTACGCCGCTGGGGCTGGCCGAAATGGGGCTGATCGGCCAGCTCGACATTTCGCCCGACGGCGAAGTTGCGATCGAGTTGCGGCTGACATCGCCATTCTGCCACATGATCGGCTTCTTCGAAGTCGAAGCACGACGTTTGCTACTCGAGATTCCCGGAGTAATCCGGGTATCGCTTACCGGGGATACGGGTCTCGACTGGTCTCCCGAGTACATCGCGAAAGCGGCTCAGGCCCGTCGTACCGTGCAAAGGCGATTCGTTTAGTCGAGCCGGCGCCGACCCACGTACGCGAATGTTGCTAATCGACACGTATCGCGAAGAACAGATTACTTCGCCTAGATGCCGCTAGCATTAAGCGGGGTGGCCTGATCGGCCACCCCGCTTAGCCGATTAAGCTACGACGACATTCCGGCGACGGCGGGCACTGTAGCCAACCATGCCGAAGCCGACCATCAAGAGAGCCCAAGTTGTCGGCTCGGGAACCACGCCCGGGCCGGCCGGCGGGATCGCGAGTGTCGCTGAAGCCGCGTATGGCGAATTACCCGTCGAGTTGAAGCTGATCGTCAGCGACGTCGGCGTCGGGTCGAGGGCGAGCTTGCTGTCAAGCGTGTTGCCGAGCACATATAGCGAAATGCTCGAGCTCACGCCCGGCGTGACGGCATAGCTCTGTGTAAGGACACTTGTCGGCGAGAAGTTGTAGGTACCGCCGCTGCCGTCGCTGAACACGAAAAAGTTGCTAATGCTCTCATTGATCGTCGTGCCGACGGCGCTCGAGAACGTCAGCGTGCCATTCATGGTGCCGGTCAGTCCGGTAACCGCCGCAAAGCTGCCGGTGCCGGAAACCTCGAAGGTGTTCCCCATCTTCGCTGTGAAGGTCGCTGGTGTACTCGTCGTAGTGACGGTTGGATTATAGAGCGCCGCGACGCTGACCGTGCCATTACCGATCGGCGTAACCGCGCCGGTAACGGTTGCAAAAGAAAGCGCGACAGCGCCGATCAAAAACTTCTTCATTGGATACCTTTCGCCTGCTCGAGATTTCCCCGTTCCTTAACTTTTGAGCAAGGTTCGTACCAACATATCATGTCGAGGCGAAACAATTAATTAGGTAAATGGCAACAATTACTTACGCGTTCGTCACTCACATAATCAGCGAAGCAGCGAAGATTGCGATACCGTAAAGTGTAAAGTAATCCGACACTATTGATACGGGTCCGTACCAATAAGCTGTCCTAGACATTATAACAGTCCAGCCTGTCCCAAGTACGCTAGCGGCGGACGCAGGAGAAGCCGGGATCTTTGCTTCAGTGATGCGCTCTTAACACCATGGATAGACGGTCTTCCCGACCTTGTTGCTGATTGTCATCGCCATTGTTGTCTCTTCTCCACAGATCGTGAGCGTCCAGACCGCCACAGCGCTGACCGATAATGTTTCGAAATGCTAATGGTGTAAACTATCCCGACAGTTTACGAATTCCAACCTGCGCTCACTTGTTACGAATACATACCGGACAGAATTATACTGGTTGATGATGCACGACTTCTACCATGTCGGTGCCGGTCGACCCCCCGATCGGAGCAATGATCATATCGTGCTCGGCCTCGCTGGATCAGCCGGTGAGGATTTCGGCCTGTGTCGAGTTCGACGATGTCGGCGGCCTGATTTGCTAAGTTCGGCATGAGCGCGGAGTTGCTCGATATCTAAGCCTGCAGATCAGCCACTTGGGCTTCATAGCCCTAAACTAGCGAGCGGCGCGCTGTGACTTGCAATCCAAAGCCTTCGAGAGCTGCCAACTTACCGGCGCTCGAGGTCAGGAGGATCATCTTCTCGACGCCAAGGTCGAGCAAGATTTGCGCACCAATACCATAGTCACGATAACCGTGTTCGTCAGCATAGGCCTTGCGACCGCCTTTTACGCGTTGTGAGGTCGAAGTCAGGCTGGGGTCTCGGACGAATACCGCGACGCCGGGACCGTCATGGTTCGCGATGGCGCGCAGCGCGGCAGGTACATAGTCGCGATGCGCGGCCGTCCAGCCGAGCAGATCGGCGGTGATGTCCTCCTGATGGACGCGGATCAGCGTCGCGACGCCGGGACGAACGGTACCGCGCACCAGAGCGACATGTTCGCCGCCGTCGATCTTGTTGCGATAGACGATGATCCGGAAGTCACTTCCATAATGGCTCTCGAAGGGTGCCTCGACGACACGTTCGATCAGCGTCTCGGAACGACGACGGTAGGCGATCAAGTCGGCGATGGTGCCGATATTGAGCGAATGCAGGCGTGCGAATTTGATCAGCTCGGGCAATCGGCTCATCGAGCCGTCGTCGTTCATGATCTCGCAGATCACGCCTGCCGGGGTCAGGCCGGCTAGCCGCGAGATGTCGACCGCAGCCTCGGTATGACCGGCGCGGACCAGAACGCCACCATCGCGCGCCACCAGCGGGAAGACGTGTCCGGGTGAAACGACGTCGCTGCTGCCCTTCGATGGATCCACCGCGACCGCAATCGTATGAGCCCGGTCGTGCACGGAAATGCCGGTGGTCACGCCCTCCCGAGCCTCGATCGAGACGGTGAACGCGGTGCCGTGGCCCGATTCGTTCCGCGGGGCCATCGGGCTGAGCTCAAGCTGCGCCGCGCGTTCGCCGCTGATCGCGAGACAGATCAAGCCGCGCGCATGCATCGCCATGAAGTTGATGGCGCGCGGTGTTGCGAACTGCGCGGGGATGATGACATCGCCTTCGTTCTCGCGATCGGGGGCATCGATGAGGATGTAGGCGAGGCCGTTTCGCGCGTCCTCGATAATCTGCTCGATCGGGGCGATGTCCATGTCCTGCAGGTCCTGAAGTGCGGCCGGCGTCAACTCACGCGTTGATTATAGGGATTGACGCGTGCGGGAAAGCAAGCATTTGAAGTGAAACAGCTTCACGGGGTGCGAACGAGTGACCGAAGTCAGCAACATCTCCCGCCGCCGCCGTTCGGCGCTCGTCGAAGGCAGCGCTGACTATGTTGTAAAACGTGAAGAACTCGTT
>CAXTTR010000155.1:0-7175 GCA_964247215.1 uncultured Sphingomonadaceae bacterium | reverse complement strand
CTCCCGGTCCAGCCTCGCCGACGACGACACCCCCTGCCGCCACGATCAGCCGCGCCTTGGCCTCCGCCGCCTCGCCGTTACCGACGACAACGACGGGCTGGCCGCGGAGCCGGACGAAGATCGGGAGTGCGTCGATGGCTTGGTTCCTGTCGTGTGGGATTGCTGGAGCAAACGGCTATGCGAAATGTCCAAAGATCGAGGATCGTCACCCGTCGAGGCACGGATGCGCTCTCGGGCGCGGTTGCTGGCACCGGACGATAGCCGGGCGCGTAACTGCAAGTGCGATTAAAGAAGTCCGTGGCATAAGCAGGAATTAACCGATCTGGCAGGTTTGTCAAGCTGCAAATTCTGTCGTGCTAATGTCGACTCTGACCAAATCTGCTTATCACCCCCGCGTGAAGTCAGTCGATCTTCAATCGGACAAACCCCATGCCGCCCCAGCGGTCGCCGCCGTAAGCGGCCGCCAGATCGCGGCCGACGACATTGTACGCCGCCTGTGCGCCGATGCCGAACGCCAGATGATCGACGACCTGAAAGTCACGGATGACGCCGAGCTCGACCTTGCCGACGGTGTGCAGCGTCGCCGCGGTACCGGCCGGCATATCGAGCAGCTCGTCGTTGTCGATACGCTCGGCGCGGCCGAAGACGGTCCAGCGCGCATCTGGATGGACCGCGCTTTCGATCACCCACGCATCGAGCGCACGCCCGTGCTGCCCGGGCCCGCCGAAGGCTCGCCGCTGGGCCCAGATCGCCGTCGTCGACCAGAACCCCTCCGCACCGACCGGCACGGTGTAGATGCCGCTTACCGAATAGCGGCGCTCGTTGATCGCGGGATCGAGCTGCTCGGGCGACACCTGCCGTGACCAGCTCGCCTGCAGCGCGATGCGGGCGGTCGGGTTATAGCTGGCGCGAATTGCCACCGAGTCGAGCCTGGGTGCTTCGACGTCATAGCGGTCCTGGTCCGGCTCGCGGCCCCGGTAGCCCGAGGCTTCGAGTTTAAGGTCGCCGTAGACGAGCCCGCCGGTGACGACACCCTCGGTGATGTGCATCGAATCGACCCAGTGGTGGCTGATCGGTGCCTCGGGCGAGTCCATGATCGACAGCCGGTGCATGAACGCCGGGGGCCCGAACGCCGGTTCGCCGGGCAGGCCCGCGTAGATGAAGGCGCTCGCCTTGTCGCCCAGCCGGTGGCTGTAGCTGACGCTGAGCTCCGAGAACAGATCATGCGGATGCTGGCGGTCGACCAGCGGCGTCACACCGTTCGCGGTCTCGCCGGTGGCGAGCAGCAGCGGATAGCCGTTCGCCCCCATCAACGGATCGGGCGACAGCATGATCCGAAACTGCACCCGGCCGCGCTCGCCGGCATCGCGCGATGCCATGCCCATGACCATGCCCGCGATAAACGCCTTGTCACCGCCGCGCGGGCCGCCCTGCCTGTCGTAGACGCCGCTCAGCATGCCGTGGAACATCACCGACCAGTCGCCCGCGATGAGGTGAATGGCCCGGTGCGGCGAGGCATCGGGCTGCCAGCTCGTCCCCGACGCTTCGCGGTTCATTCCATAGGGCCCGAGCGCGGCGGGCATGGACACCATGTCCATCCCGGCCATATCGCCGGCGGTCATCGTCATGCCCGGCATAGCGGGCATGACGTCGTGCGCCGGCGCGGTTTGCGCGTTCGCGGCTGCCGCGGCGAGCAGCGCCGTGCTTGCAGCCAACACGACGGCTTTACCCATCCGGCTTATTCACCCTGCTGTCCGAACCGCGACCGTCCCGGGAACGTCCCGGTGTCGCTGATATCTTCAGCTAGGCCTGATAGATAATCGCTGCATACGAAACAATATCGCGTATGTATTCGGCGGTGATCTGGCGGCGGTGCCGTCGCCGTAATAGGGGGAATCGATGAAGACTGCGGTGATTATGCACCTGCTCGCGGCCACGGCGCTGGCCTCGGCAGGATTGATTGCGCCGGTAGCAGCCGCGTCAGCGCCGCACCGGCACGCGCCCGCTGCCCGCCGGCACAAGCCTGATCCGCGCGACAAGCGAATCGGGGCACTGGAAGCGCAAGTCCGCGCGCTGACCACGATCGTGACCAGTCTGCAGCAGCGTCCAGCAGCGCCTCCGGTGGCGGTCGCCAGCGCGCTGCCGCCCGCGCTGTCCGGCTCGTCATCAGCCAGCCAGCTGGCCCTCAACACGCGCCCCGGCGGCAGCGCCGTGAACGGCACCGTTGGCAATGCCGGCGATGCGTCGCCGCCTGCCACCAGCCCCGATCAGGTGCGGCCGGTGACGAGCCCGGTTCCCGGGCCGAGCGCCGCGGGAGCCTCGATCCTTGCGGGCAAGCCGAGTATCCAGAGCGGCGATGGGCGCTTCGTCGCCAACCTGCACGGCGTCATGCAATTCGACGCCGCCGACTATATTCAGCACCAGGCCGGGCCGATTGCCACCGACCTGCGCCGCGCCGGAGCCGCCGCCGACACGTCACGCGCGCGCAACCTCGCCAGCGGCACCAACTTCCGCCGCGCCCGCATCGGTATCGACGGCAAGGTGTTCGGCGATTTCGATTGTAACGTGCTGCTCGAATTTGGCGGCGCGGGGCTCGAGGATGCCGGACACATCCAGGAACTGTGGCTCCAGTACACCGGGATCAAGCCGTTCCGCTTCCGCGTCGGGGCGTTCCCGCCGTCGTACGGGCTTGAAGATCAGGGCTCGACCAACGGCATGCTGTTTCTCGAGCGGCCGGCGATCAGCGATATCACCCGCAGCCTCGCCGGCGGCGACTTCCGTGAGGCGGGGCAGCTCGTTGCCTCGGATAACAGGCGCTGGTTCGCCAATCTCGCGCTGACGACGCGCCTCGTCGGGGTGGTCAACGCCGCCTCGCTCGCCAGCGCGCCATCGTTCAACCAGAGCTTCGGCGGGATTGCCCGCGTCGCGGTGCTGCCGCTGGTTGGCGACGACTATCTGATCCATCTCGGCGCGCACGGCAGCCGGGTGTTCAAGGTCGCCGATAACGGCGGGCCCGATGTCGCGCTTGCCACACGCTATCCGGTGCAGTTCCGCGAACGTCCCGAGCTGCGCATCGACGGCACCCGGCTGATCGACACCGGCGCGATCAACGCTGCCCACGTCAACACCGTCGGAGCCGAGGCTGTCGCCCAAAAGCAGCAGTTCATGGTGCAGGGCGAGTATGAGCGGATCACCGTCGAGCGGCTGGCGAGCGCGCTGTCGAACCCGCATTTCAGCGGCTGGTATGTCGAGGGCAGCTGGGTGCTGACCGGCGAGCGGCGCAAGTACAACACCGGCACCTTCGCCGTCGACGGCCCCACGGTCGATCATCCGTTCGATATCCACCACGGCACCTATGGAGCCTTCGAGCTGGCGGCGCGCTATTCGGTCACCGACCTGAACTACAACCAGGGCAGCGCCGGAGCAGCGGTGCCAGCCGATGGTATTCGCGGCGGCAAGCAGTCGATCGTCACCGCGGGGCTTAACTGGTATCTGAACCCGATCGTGCGCTTCATGTTCGATTACCAGCACGTCCAGATCGACCATCTGTCGCCGAATCCGGCGACGTTCCTGACGCCGCTCGGAGCCGATGTCGGCCAGAAGTACGACGTCATCTCGCTGCGCTCGCAGCTCGCCTTTTAGGAGCGCAGCCCGATGTTCACGCTCGCGCGCTGCGTCCTCGCCGCGGTCCTGACCACGATCGCCGTGGCACCGCCCGCCATGGCGGGCGGGACGCTGGTCGCGGTTGCCGCCAACTTCACCGAGCCCGCCAGGGAGATCGCCGCTGCGTTCCAGAAAGCGACCGGCAATACCGCGAACCTGAGCTTTGGATCGTCGGGGGCGTTCTACACGCAAATGGCGCACGGTGCGCCGTTCGAGGTGTTCCTGTCGGCCGACGCCGATCGCCCGAAGAAGGCCGAGCAGGACGGGCTTGGCGTCCCCGGCAGCCGCTTCACCTATGCCATCGGCCGCCTCGTGCTATACTCGACGACGCCGGGCCTCGTCGACGACGCAGGTGCGGTGCTGAAAACCGGAAAGTTCGCGCACCTCGCCATCGCCGACCCTGTCGCTGCGCCTTATGGGACCGCAGCCCTGCAAACGATCGCAAAGCTTGGCATGACCGCGTCGCTCGCACCCAGGCTCGTCAAGGGCAGCTCGATTACGCAGGCCTATCAATTCGTTGCCACCGGCGCGGCCGATCTGGGCTTCGTCGCGCAAAGCCAGGTCATCAACGTCGCTGGCGGCTCGCGCTGGCTGGTTCCGGCAACACTGCACAAGCCAATCGACCAGCAGGCGGTACTATTATGGACCGGCGCCAGGAACCCCGCCGCCGCCGCGTTCGTCAAGTTCCTGAAAGGACCTCAGGCAGTCGCAATCATCAAGCGTTACGGGTACGAAGTCCGCACGCCCTAGGTGAACACGCTGTCGATGCGGCATGGCCCCGGGTGCGGATCGCGTCGAGCCGGTGTATGCTGGCGAGCGGCATAGGACAGAATCATGGATAACAGAGCAGGAAAGCAACTGCACGACACCCTGGGCTTCGTTGGCCTGCGGGCCCAGGCCACGGCCGTCGGGCTGCTCCAGCTCTCCGCCGAGCTGGTCAGGGCAGGCGTGCTCGATAACGATGCCGTGACGCGGATAAAGCAGGCGATCTTTGACGACCTCGCGCTAACCCGGCCGATATCGCAGGCGAAAACTGAATACGAGGCGGCTCTGCAACGCCGATTGGACCAGCTGTTCACCAGAGACGACGAGGGCTGACTTGGACGCTAGTGCGTCGCTCGCTCCGCCAGATACGCCGCCACTTGCGGCCCGACGTCCGCCCGCTCCAGCGCCAGCGCGATGTTCGCGGTGACGTACCCCGCCTTGTCGCCGCAATCGAAACGCTGCCCGGTGAAGGTCAGCGCGTGGAACGGCTGCACGCCGATCAGTTCCGCCATCGCGTCGGTGAGCTGGATCTCGCCGCCCGCGCCGCGCTTGTGCGCCGACAGGTGCGTCATGCACTCGGGTTGCAGGATATAGCGCCCGATCGCGGCGAGCCGCGACGGCGCGACGCCCTTGGGCTTTTCGATGAGGCCCTTGACCTCGGTCAGCAGGCCGTCGACCGCGCCCGGCGAGACGATGCCGAAGCGGCCGGTGTGCTCGACGGGCACTTCGAGCACCGCGATGACGTTGCCGCCGACGCGGCGGTAGGCGTCGTTCATCTGCTTGAGGCACGGCGCTTCGGGGGACCACAGCAGCTCGTCGGGGAGCAGTACCGCGAACGGCTCGTCGCCGACGACGGCGCGCGCGCACCAGACCGCGTGGCCGAGCCCGGCGGGCTCCTGCTGGCGGACATAGACGACGCGCCCCGGTTCGAGCTGCGTCGTTTCGAGCACGGCCAGCTCGGCGGTCTTGCCCTTGGCCTTGAGGCTCGCGACGAGTTCACCGGCGACGTCGAAATAGTCTTCGAGCGCGCCTTTGCCGCGCGCGGTGACGAACACCATGCGCTCGATCCCGGCGCTGAGCGCTTCCTCGACGGCGTATTGCAGCAACGGCTTGTCGACGATCGGCAGCAGTTCCTTCGGCACCGCCTTGGTCGCCGGCAGGAAGCGCGTGCCCTGGCCGCCAACGGGGAAAACGGCGGTGCGAACGGGGCGGATCGAGGTCATTGTGACTCCTGCAACCAAGGGGCGATACGGTCGAGGCCGATCAACGCATCGAGCGGCAGCCGCGGGCGCACCACCGCATAGTTCGTGCCGTCGACGAGCACTTCGGGGATGAGCGGGCGCGTGTTGTAGGTCGACGCCATCGTCGCGCCGTACGCGCCCGCGGTCATGAACGCGACGAGGTCGCCGGGTTCGAGCGGGGTCAGCGCGCGGTGCTCGGCGAAGGTATCGCCGCTTTCGCAGACCGGCCCGACGACGGTCGCGGTCATCTGGCCGACGCGCGGACGGACGGCGCGGATGTCATGCCAGGCGTCGTACAGCGCCGGGCGCAGCAGGTCGTTCATCGCCGCGTCGAGCACGACGAAGCGGCTCGCGGCCCCGGCCTTAATAGTGATGACGCGGGCGACGAGGACACCGGCGTTGCCGACGATCATCCGCCCCGGCTCGAACAGCAGCCGGACGCCCCAGTTGTGCGTCGCCCGCAGCACCAGCGCACCATAGTCGGCGGGCGTCGGCGGCGCGGGCTGACCGGCGCGGTAGGGGATGCCGAGCCCGCCGCCGAGGTCGATACGCCCGACCGCGTTGCCCTGCGCGCGGAGCGTCGCGGCGAGATCGCCGAGCAGCGCGAAGGTAGCTTCGAGCGGTGCGAGGCTGGTCAGTTGGCTGCCGATATGCGCGCCGATGCCGATGGGACGCAGCCCGGGCAGGCTGGCAGCTAAGGCGTAAGCGGCGGGGATGCGCGCGGCGGGAATGCCGAACTTGTTGTCGTCGCCGCCAGTCGAGATCTTGGCGTGGGTCAGCGCATCGACGCCGGGGTTGACCCGCAGCGCCACCGCCGCCTCGTGCCTTAGCCCGGTGGCGACCTGGCTCAGCGTGCCGAGCTCCTCCTCGGATTCGGCGTTGAACTGGTAGATGCCGGCGTGCAGCGCCTCGGCCATTTCGGCGGCGGTCTTGCCGACGCCCGAGAAGACGATGCGGTCCGCCGGTACTCCCGCCGCCAGCGCGCGGCGCAGCTCGCCGGCCGACACGACGTCGGCCCCGGCTCCTGCTCGCGCCAACGTCGCGATGACGCTGAGGTTGGGATTGGCCTTGACCGCATAGGCGACCAGCGGGTCGTCGAGGCCTGCCAGCGCTTCGGTGAAGACGCGGTAGTGGCGCTCGATGGTGGCGGTCGAGTAGCAGTAGAACGGCGTACCGACCGCGGCGGCGAGCGTTTCGAGGTCGACGTCCTCGGCGTGGAGCACGCCGCCGCGGTCGTTGAAATGGTCCATCAGCTAGGCTCGACTGCGGTCAGGCTGGAGCTGAGCCGACGCACTTCGGTGCCCTGGGCTTGATCCGACCGCACCAACCCCGCTGCCCCAGCGAAAGCTGGGGTCCACCTTCGTGCGGGAGAGCGAGCTGCCCGGACGTGGACCCCAGCTTGCGCTGGGGAAGCGGGAGTGTGTGGAAATGGCTGTCATCGAGCTGGGTAGCGCTACTTCGGCGGCAGGTCGAAGCGGTCGTCGGGGCGTTCCTGCGAGCGCTTGA
>CAXTTR010000154.1:0-7214 GCA_964247215.1 uncultured Sphingomonadaceae bacterium | reverse complement strand
AAGCTAATGTAATACCTCGTTCGGGTACACGCCCCACAACTGGCTCCGCAGGATAAAGCCGCTCTTGCCGCCGCGGTCGATCCGGCACCATGCCTGGTCGCATAATGTCAGCCGCACTAGCGTCCGCGGTTCGATGCGCCAGGCGATGCGCGACTGCAGGTCGGCCGACGTATAAAGCGTCCGGTCGCTGTCGCCGATGACAAGTGCGGTGCGCTCGCCCTTGAGCAGGCTCTTGTTCATCCAGCCAACGCTGCCGTCGATATCGCGGAGCTGCCGCCAGATGCCGTATTCGCGGATGATTTCGACCGGGAATCCGGCGCGGACGTAGATGAAGGCGATCGGGTAACGGTCGCCCGGCCCGGTGCGGAGATAGGCCTTGTCCGACTTGATCGAGGCAAAGCGCGGGACGGGGAGCCCGGTGGTACCGTCGGCGGAGTCGACCGCGGCAGGGGCGGCGGCGAGCAGCAGCGGGGCGAGGAGCATGAATAGAGTGAGACGCATGGCGGGCAGATAGCGCAGGGGTAGCGGATCGAACAGGGGCGCAAAGTCCAATGCCGTCGTTTGCGGTATCTTACGCTGTCGATGTGGGGAGAACACGTCCAGGGCGCGAACACACCACCCTTGACGGCGCGTGACCCGCCCCATAGCGCTAAGCTCATGCTGCGCCCCCGCCCTAAGGTCATCGTCACTCGCCGCCTGCCGCAGGCGGTCGAGACGCGCATGGCCGAGCTGTTCGATGTCGAGCTGAACTTTACCGACACCGCGTTCGACTCCGCAGGATTGCTGGCAGCGATGGCGCAGGCAGAGGTGCTCGTGCCGACCGTCACTGACCAGGTCGATGCGGCGGTGATCGCTGCGGCCGGTTCACAGCTCAAGCTGATCGCCAACTTCGGCACCGGTGTCGACCACATCGACCTGAGCGCGGCGCGGGCGCGCAACATCGTCGTCACCAATACGCCCGGCGTGCTGACCGACGACACCGCCGATATGGTGATGGCGCTGATCCTGTCGGTGCCGCGGCGGCTCGCGGAGGGCGAGAAGCTGGTGCGCAATAGCGAGTGGCGCGGCTGGGCACCGACGGGCATGCTCGGGCATCGGATCACCGGCAAGCGGCTCGGCATCGTCGGCATGGGGCGCATCGGACAGGCGGTCGCCACCCGCGCGCGAAGCTTCGGGCTTAGCGTGCATTATCACAACCGCCAGCGGCTGCCCGCGGCGGTCGAGGCGGCGCATGAGGCGACGTGGTGGCCGACGCTCGAGGCGATGCTGGCGCGCGTCGATATCGTCAGCATCAACTGCCCGCACACGCCCGAAACGCACGGCATGATCGACGCCGCCGCGCTCGGCCTGATGCAGCCGCACTGCTATCTCATCAATACTGCGCGCGGCGGGATCGTCGACGAAGCAGCGCTGGCGGACGCGCTTATCGGAGGGCGGCTGGCCGGGGCCGGGCTCGATGTCTTCGCCGACGAGCCGCGGGTCGATACGCGGCTGCTAAGCTGCGCCAACGTCGTGCTGACCCCGCACATGGGCTCGGCGACCTTCGAGGGAAGGCAGGCGATGGGCGACAAGGTCATTGCCAACATCCGCGCCTGGACCGACGGTCACCGCCCGCCCGATCAGGTGCTTGAAGGCTGGGCGTGACGTTGCCAAAGCTCGTTCAGCCCGCGTCAACGGGAACCTTGGCAGGATATTCGTCGTTACACCGGCAACCTGCTTGGAGAATAAAGCTATGATTCGTCCGACCCACGCCGCCATCGCCGCCGTGCTTGCCGCCGGCACCCTGACGGCTTGCACCACCGACCAATATGGCGAGCAGCGCCTGAGCAATCCCGGCAAAGGCGCGCTTGCCGGCGGTGCTGGCGGTGCGCTGATCGGCGCGCTTGCGGGTAATCCGGCGCTCGGCGCGGCGATTGGCGCCGCTGGCGGCGCGATCGCCGGCGTGGTTGTCGATGATCATCATCGCTACGAGGACCGTAACGGCCGCCGTTATTATTACGACGATAATAATCGCCGTTATCACTACAATGAGCGTCGCGAGCGCCAGTTCGACCGCGACGGCTACTGAGTTGGCCGGGGCCTCTGCTGCAATTTCGGCAGAGGCCCCGCTGCTGTCCGCGTTTTCGGTTTCGACCGTCAGCGCGACGAGGCGAGCATCGGTCGAGCCGGCACAGGCTTGACCGGTTAGGGCATCCGTTCCATTCGGCCTGAAACGCCGCTGGAACCGCTGAATGCCCTCGATCTGCAGAATATCGATCTGCGCTGCACTTGTCGCGGCGGTTCCGGCGCTTGCCGAGCCTTGGGCGACGCCGGGCGATACGCGGTTGCGTTCCGATCTCGAGCTGGTCGCCAACGCCGGGCTGCTCGACAACATTACGACGCAATGGCCGATCCCGTGGGACGGCGTCCTCGGCCGCTTGCAAGACCCTGCGGCTTACGCCGCGCAGCCGCGCTATATCCGTGAGGCGGCGACACGGCTGGTGGCGCAGGCACTGGCGGCGACCGCGACCGACCACGTCAAACTCGGTGCCTTCGTCGACGGCACTAACCAGGCAAACGAAGTCCGCGGCTTCGATGCACAGAACCGCGGACGGGGCACCGCGCAGGTCATCGCCGACTGGAACACCGACAGCAGCTACGTCCATGTTGCTGCTGGCGTGCTGACCGACGACCAGGAAGCGGCGGGCCACATCGACCGTAACAAGCCAAGGATCGCGCCCGACGGCAGCTATATCGCGCAGCGCATCGGCGGCACCCTGCTTTACGCCGGCTACGTCCCGCACTGGTGGGGACCGGGGTGGAGCACCGCATTGACCGAGTCGACGAACGCCCGGCCGTTTCCACAGGTCGGGCTGACGCGGATGAGCTCGTCGCCCTTCGCCAGCCGTTTCCTGCGCTGGATCGGGCCATGGCGGTTCGAGATCGGGGCTGGCCTGCTCGACGACCAGCGGGTCGCGCGCCATAGTTATTGGGATGGCATTCGCTTCACCTTCAATCCGGTCAAAGGGCTGGAGATCGGCGGCGCGCGCAACCAGGTTTTCTGCGGCCGTGGTCATCCGTGCAACCTCGTGAAGGCCGTGGTCGCACTGAACAACAGTCCGACGAATCCGAGTATCAGTTCATCGCAGGGCGAGTTTGACGTGCGCTGGACGAGTAAGCTCTGGCACCATCCGTTCAGTATCTACACGCAGATCATGAACGAGGACTCTAGCCCGATCAGGCATTCGGACAGCAGTCACCTGATCGGAGCGACGACATGGCTGCCGGTCGGCAACAATACAGCGCGGATCACCGCTGAATACGTCAGCAGCATTTCGACGCTCGATATCTTTAGTTTCAACACCGTTGACTATGGCGTCAGCTATAACGACTATAAGTATCCTTTCGACGGGACCCGTTATCGCGGTCGCGCGCTTGGCTTCAGCCTCGATAGCGACTCACGGCTGATTATGCTGCAGGGGAGCATTGTCGACTCCGCTAACCGCAACTGGACGCTGACCGGCTACCGCGCTTACGTCTCGCGGCCGCTTACCGATACGCTTGCTGCGGGAATCGGCAATCCGCTGACCACGAGTCCAGTAACGATCGACATGGGTGAGGCGAAGGTGGCGATGCCGCTGTCATGGGGTGATCTGACGCTGACCGGGCGCGTACAGGACGATCAGTTCCGCCCCAGGCACGGCTTCAGCGCTGGCGGTGAGATAAGCGCGGTGGTGCGCTTCCGCTGAGCCGTTGGCGCACCGGAAAGACACAACGTCACGTATCTGAGTGGCAACGCTTTCGATTTAGCAAACCGTTGGCAGTGCGTTATACACGGCCTCATGGGGCACGGACACGCGGTCCGGCAGCGAGCGAAAGTCGACGATGCTGAACGGGTTGGGCGCGGTGATGATGGGCGGCCGCAGCGTGCTGCCGCTGATCGAGGGCGGTAAGGGCGTCGCTGCCACCAACTACCAGTCGAGCGGGGCGTGGGCGGCGACCGGCGGCGTCGGCACCATCTCGGCGGTCAACGCCGACAGCTACGACCCCACCGGCAAGATAATCCCGCAGATTTACCACGCCTTGACCCGCCGCGAGCGGCACGAAGAGCTTGTGACTTACGCGATCGATGGCGCGGTAGAGCAGGTCACCCGCGCCTATGAGATGGCGGCGAGCGAACTCAGCCGTGGTATCGGTGCGCTCAACATCAACGTGTTATGGGAAATGGGCGGCGCGCAGCGCGTGCTGACCGGCGTGCTCGAACGGACCCGCGGGCTGGTCAATGGCGTCACCTGCGGCGCGGGCATGCCGTACAAGCTGTCCGAAATCGCCGCGCGGTTCGGCGTGCATTACTACCCGATCATCAGCAGCGCACGTGCCTTCCGGGCGCTGTGGAAGCGCGCCTACTCGAAGGCGGCCGAATGGCTTGGTGCCGTGGTCTACGAAGACCCGTGGCTGGCCGGCGGGCACAACGGGCTATCGAACGCCGAGGACCCGCGTGCTCCGCAGGACCCGTACCCGCGTGTCCGCGAACTACGCAGCGTCATGCGTGAGGCTGGCATCGGCGACGATATCCCGATCGTCATGGCAGGCGGCGTCTGGCGACTGGACGAATGGACCGACTGGATCGACAACGCCGAGCTTGGGCGCATTGTCTTCCAGTTCGGTACCCGGCCGCTGCTGACGCAGGAGAGCCCGATCCCGGAGGGCTGGAAGACACGGTTGATGACCTTGAAGCCGGGCGACATCTCGCTTCACCAGTTCTCCCCTACGGGGTTTTACTCGAGCGCGATACGCAACGAGTTTCTGCGTGATCTTGAGGCGCGGACCGAGCGGCAAGTGGCGTTCTCGACGACGGCGACCGGCGATCACCAATATCTGCTCGATGTCGGCACCGGCCGGAAAAATTACTACGTCACCCGCGACGACCTGCTACGCGCCCGCCAATGGGCGGCGCTCGGTTACAGCGAAGCCTTGAAGACGCCCGATAACACTCTGGTGTTCGTCACGCCCCAGGATAAGTCGACGATCCGCAAGGACCAGAGCGACTGTATGGGCTGCCTCAGTCACTGCGGCTTTTCGGCGTGGAAGGACACCGACACCAATACCACCGGGCGCCTGGCCGATCCGCGCTCGTTCTGCATCCAGAAGACACTGCAGGACATCGCCCACGGCGGCGACACCGAGCGCAACCTGATGTTCGGCGGGCATAGCGCGTACAGGTTCGCGCAGGATCCGTTCTACTCGAACGGGTTCATTCCTTCGGTCAAGCAGCTTGTCGAGCGTGTCTTGACGGGTGCGTAGGCCGGAACCGCCTGCAAACTTCGGTCACGCGAGGTGGCAAGTATTGATCTTTGGTAAGCGCCTGCGCCATGCTGCCGGCGGTGCAGCAGAGGTGGCGGCGTCTATGACAAGCGAAATTTTGTTCAGTTCACATCGCCGCTTAGCGCTGGCTGGGATAGCCACAGTAGCACTGGCAACAGCGAGCAGTGCCGCCGCACAGACGCCAACGCTGGCGCTCTACAAAGCGCTAGCGCTGTCGCCCGACGGCTTGCAGTTGGTCACCATCGACAGCGCCGAGGCGCAGGATACCGCGATTTCCGACACCCACGGCAATGTCGTTATCCGTGATGCGCGGACCGGCGCGGTCACGGCGCGCTTCGACCCGTGCGCGACGTGCAGCTACGCCGGCAGCAACTGGTCGCCAGACGGCAGGCAACTCGCGTTTATCGCTACTGACAGCAAGGCCGGAACCGCGATGCTGATGGCGGCCGGGGTGGGGGCACCGGTACGCACGCTGGCAACGGTGAACGGCGTTGCCGAGACGCCGCGCTGGTCGCCCGACGGCCGCCATATCGCGCTGCTTGCGGTGGTGGGGGCGCACAAGGCGGTCGGCGCGGTCGAAGCGGGGCGCGCGCAGGTCGGCGAGATCGGTGAAGCCGACGACGAGCAGCGGATCGCGGTAGTTGAGGTCGATGGAGGTCCGGCGAGCCAACTGCGCTTCGTCTCGCCCGCGGACACCTTTGTCTATGAATACAGCTGGACGCCCGACGGCGGCGGCTTTGTCGCGACGGCGGCAAAGGGCAACGGCGATAACAACTGGTGGGTGGCGAAGCTCGTCGCCGTCGACGGTGCCTCGGGCAGCGTCCGCACGATCGCGGCACCACTATATCAGATGAACATGCCACGCGTCAGCCCCGACGGCGGCCGCGTGCTGTTCATCGGCGGATTGATGAGCGACTTCGGCTCGATCGGCGGCGATTTGTATGAAGTCCCGCTCGCGGGCGGCGTGCCGCGCAATCTGACCGAGGGTGCGAAAGCGACGGTCACGTCATTATCATGGGCAAGCGCGATGCCGATCGTGACGCGGCTGGCCGCCGACCGCTTCGAGATCGCGCGCGTTACACTGGGCAGCGGCGCTGCCAAGCTCACGCCGTTGTGGTCCGCGCCGGTGTCGGGCAGCGCCGAGGACGGGCAGGTCGCGGTCGCCGCGAACGGCAGCACCATCGCCAGCGTGCTTACCGATTTCACGCACCCGCCGGAGATCAACGTCGCGGCGCTCGGCGGCGCTGGTGTCGCGATGCGCCCGGTCACGACAGGCAACGCGCCGCATGCCGCGCTGGTCAACGCACGCAGCCTGAACTGGACGAGCGACGGTCGCGCGGTGCAGGGCTGGCTGGTCAGCCCGCTGCGTCCGCAGCCCGGCAAGTCCGCGATGATCGTCGAGATCCACGGCGGACCATCAGCGGCAGCAACGCCGGGCTATGTCTGGAATGGCCTCACGCGCTCGCTGATCGAGCACGGCTACACGATCTTCCTGCCGAACCCGCGCGGCTCGTATGGCCAGGGTGAAGCCTTCACCCGCGCCAACGTCCGCGACTTCGGCGGCGGCGACCTGCGCGACATCCAGGCGGGTGTCGACGCCGTGCTCAAGAGCGCCCCGGTCGATCCCGCACGGCTCGGCGTGTACGGCCACAGCTACGGCGGCTTCATGACGATGTGGACGGTGACGCACACGACGCGGTTCAAGGCGGCAGTGGCCGGAGCGGGAATCGCTAACTGGATCAGCTATTACGGCCAGAACGGCATCGACCAGTGGATGATCCCGTTCTTCGGCGCGAGCGCGTACGACGACCCGGCGATCTATACCAAGCTGTCGCCGCTGACCGCGATCAAGAACGCGAAGACGCCGACATTCATCTATGTCGGCGAGCGCGACGTCGAGTGCCCGGCGC
>CAXTTR010000153.1:0-7266 GCA_964247215.1 uncultured Sphingomonadaceae bacterium | reverse complement strand
CCGAGAATGATACCACCGCCGATGAAGGTGCCGAGGTCGTAGCGCTCGCCGAACAGCCCGATGCCGAACGCGGTGATCAGCCCGAAGCGGACGAAGTCATACGGCAGCACCGCCGACGCCTCGCCGGCCGCAAACGCGTTGCTCATCGCCGACTGGCCGATTGCCGCGGCAAAGCCGATTGCCCCGAGCAGCGGCCAGACATGCAGCGAGGGCCAGCGCCAGACGAACAGCGCGACGACTAGCGACGGCGGTGTCATCAGGATGAAGCTCCACGCCGCCACCGCACGCGGATCGTCCGAGCCGACGAGGCTGCGGATCGCGACGATCGACAGGCCGGTTGCCACTGCCGACAGCATCGCCGCGATCAGCCCGGGGGTGAGCGGCGCGGCTCCGGGGCGCAGCACGATCAGCATGCCCGCGAAGCCGACCAGCAGCGCGGTGATCCGCCGGGCATGGATGCCTTCGCCGAGCAGCAACACCGCGCCGACGGTCGCGAACAGCGGCGCGGTGTAGTTGATCGCCAGCACCGTCGCCAGCGGCGCATTGGCGATGGCATAGAAGGTGCCCAAGGTGGCGATGAAGCTCGAGGTGGCGCGCCGCAGGTGGATCGGCATGCGTGCCGACTTGAGCAGCCCGCGGTGCCGGAGCAGCATCGGCAGCAGCACCAGCAGGCCGATAATGTTGCGGAAGAAGACGATCTCGAACGAGTGCAGCTCGGCGCTGGCCAGACGGATCAGCGCCCACATCGTCGCTAACGCGATGCACGACAGCACCATCCACGCCGGTCCGCGTGCAGCCGGGGAGAGGCGGTTGATGAATGCGGTCACTGGTGGACGTTAGCGGCTTTGGCGCGGCGGTTGGCCAGCCCTAGCCGTCAAGCATCCGGGTCAGCTGCGCGACATCGGCGTCGAGTTCACGGTCGGTCAGGCGAAGCTCGTCGATCCGCTTGACCGCGTGCATGACCGTGGTGTGATCGCGCCCGCCGAAGCGCCGCCCGATCTCCGGCAGCGAGCGCGGCGTCAGGCGCTTGGCGAGCCACATCGCGACCTGCCGCGGCCGCGCCACCTCACGGGCACGCCGCGCCGACAGCAAATCGCCGAGCTTGAGCGCATAATGCTCCGCGACGCGCCGTTGGATCTCGTCGATGGTTACCTTCTTCTCGTGGCTGCGCAGCAGGTCAGCGAGCGTCTCGCGGGTGAACTCGAGCGTCACTGGCTTGCCGACTAGCCGCGCATAGGCGACGACGCGGTTCAGGGCACCTTCGAGCTCGCGGACATTCGAGGTGATCTTGCGCGCCAGAAACTCGATGACGTCGGCGGGGACGCCGACGCTGGGACCAAGCGAATCGACCAGCGCGGCGACTTTGGCGTGCAGGATATTGAGCCGCAACTCATAGTCAGCGGCGTTGATATCAGCGACCAGCCCCCACGCCATCCGCGACAGGATGCGATCCTGGATGCCTTCGAGGTTCTGCGGACTACGGTCCGAGGTGATCACCAGACGCTTACCTGCGCTGATCAGCTCGTTCATGGTGTGGAAAAATTCTTCCTGCGTCGATTCCTTCCCCGCGATGAACTGGACATCGTCGATCATCAGCAGGTCGACCGAGCGCAGCCGCTGCTTGAAGCTTATGGTGTCCTTGGCGCGCAGTGCTGCCAGGAACTCGACCATGAACTTTTCGGCCGACAGATAAGCGACCTTGGCACCGGGCACGCGGGCGCGAAGTTCGCCGCCGATCGCGTGCATCAGGTGCGTCTTGCCGAGTCCGGTGGTGCCATGCAGGAACAGCGGGTTGAAGCTGATCGGGCCGCCCTCGGTCAGCGTTCGCGCGGCATTATACGCCAGCTCGTTCGACTTGCCGACGACGAAGTTGTCGAAGCTGTAACGCGGCTCAAGCGGCAGTCCGATGCAGTCCGCACCAGGCTCCACCGCTGCCGTAACGGGCGCTGGTGCCGCCACGCGCTCGCTCGCCTGCATCGCCGGGATCACCGTCAGCGTCACATGCCGCACACCGGGGCGGAATGCCGACCACAGGCTGCGCAGCCGCTCGAGAAAGTTGGTCTGGATCCAGTCGGCGAGGAACCGGGTCGGCAGCGCCAGCTCGACGACATCGCCGTCGATGCCGATCAACGTCACCGGCTTCAGCCAGTTGTCGAAGGTGCGCTCGCCGCACTCTGCCCGAAGCGCCGCGCGGATCGCCGACCACATCGCATCGAGCGCCGGACCATCGGCGGCATCCGGCTGCTGTTCGACGGCTTGCGACGTGGTTTCGTCGACGGCCGCGTTCCGGCCCGCTGTCCGCGGCTGGCCTGTATAGGACTGTTCCTCACGGCGGCCGCGCGCCTCGTCGTAGGCCGGAAAGCTTGCAGCGTAGGATGGATTGGTCGCCACTATGTGCAAATCAGCGTTGAAGCCGGCTGGTCGCAGTAATGTGCCCGGCGCAAGCCAGCGATGGCGATCGACAGCATGCTGATGCGATCGTGCCTCGATGCTAGCCGTCGTGTGGACGAGGTACGAGCCTTGAGCACAATTCTCCTGTCTGCAAATGCCAAAGACATTCGCACTTCCCGCTTACTTCGATTCGAAGCGCTTTTGCCCTCGACCTGCAGCGCTGAAGCTGCACTAACCACCGCTGCGCGGCGCGATCAAGGGCCCGAAAATCAGCCTCTACGAAATAAATACGTTGACACGCAACTTGGCCAAAGCAGCCGGAGAGCGCTCAAAACATTGATTTTATGTGACATTGGTATGACGATCGCGTGTACCGCGAGTCGCTGTGAATGAGGGTCGGCGGCATAACGTCCTGATTAGGTTACGCACGCTGCCCGGTGCCGGCTGACAACGTCAGCCGGGCAAAAACTCATATGACGGCTGGATGACGGTTTTAAGTCAGCCCTCGGCGCCGAGGGCGCGGACGCGCTTGGTCAGCCGCGACATCTTGCGCGCGGCAGTGTTCTTATGGATGACGCCCTTGGCGACACCGCGCATCAGTTCAGGCTGCGCGTTGGTCAGCGCCGTAGCCGCCTCGCTGCTGCCGCCCGCAGTGATGGCGCTCTCGACCTTTTTGATAAAGGTGCGGATGCGGCTGACGCGCGTCTTGTTGATCGCGGCACGGCTATCGTTGCGACGAATGCGCTTTTTAGCCTGTGGGGTATTCGCCATGCTGGTCCTCAAAGTCGTAAGCCACAGCTCATGCCGTGGCACAGCGCAGATACGACCTGCGCCGGGAAGAGCGTTCGTTATAGCGTGGTGCGCCCGGGGTCAAGCACGCCGGCGTCGGCGTTCAGGCCTTCACCGGAATTTCGCCGGGCGCTTGTCGAGGAATGCCGCCATGCCCTCCTGCTGGTCGGCGGTGCCGAACAACCCGTGGAACAGCCGCCGCTCGAACCGCACGCCCTCGCTCAGGCTGGTTTCGAAGGCGCGGTCGACCGCTTCCTTCGCCGCCATCACCGCCAGATCGCTATAGTCGGCGATCATCGCCGCCGCCGCGACCGTCGCGTCGAGCAGCTCGGCCGCCGGGTAGACCCGCGCAACCAACCCGATGCGCAGCGCTTCGGCGGCATCGATCATGCGCCCGGTCAGGATCAGGTCCATCGCTACGGCCTTGCCGACGGCGCGGGTCAGACGCTGCGTGCCGCCCGAGCCGGGAATGACGCCGAGCTTGATCTCGGGCTGACCGAACTTCGCGGTATCGGCGGCGAACGCGGTGTCGCACATCAGCGCGAACTCGCAGCCGCCGCCGAGCGCGAAGCCGTTGACCGCCGCCAGCGTTGGCTTGCGGGTGCGGGTCAGCGCCTCCCACGTCGCGGTGATGAAGTCTTCGCGGTAGACGTCGGCGAAGGCCTTCGGGGCCATCCCCTTGATGTCGGCCCCCGCGGCGAACGCCTTGCCGGCACCGGTCAGCACGACCGCGCCGATGCCGCTGTCGGCGGCAAGCTCACCCAGCCCGGCACCGATGTCCGACGTCAGCTGGTGATTGAGCGCGTTGAGCGCCTCGGGCCGGTTCATCGTGATGATGCCGACGCGGCCGCGTCGCTCGATCAGGATGGTCGCGTAATCGGTCATGGCCTCAACTCCTTTAGCGCTGGCACCAGCTGCAGAAAAACGACGACCGGCCGCTCTGGACGATGCGCTTGATCGCGCGTCCACAGCGCAGGCACGGCTGTCCCTCGCGGCCATATACCGCGAACTGCTTCTGAAAATAGCCGAGTTCGCCGTCGACCTGCGCAAAGTCCCGCAGGCTCGAGCCGCCGGCCTCGATCGCCGCGGTCAGCACGGCGCGGATCGCCGGGATCAGCGCGTCGAGCTTGGCGCGGGGGACGCGGCCACCGGCGCGGGCCGGGTGAATGCGCGCAATGAACAGCGCCTCGCAGACGTAGATATTGCCCAGCCCGGCAATGACGCGCTGGTCGAGCAGCAGCGCCTTGGCGGGCGCGACTCGATCGGCGAACGCTGCCCGCAGATAGGCCGGGGTCAGCTCGCTGCCGAACGGCTCGGGTCCGAGCCCGGCGAATGGCGCATAGCCGGCCAGTGCCGCGGTCGGCACGAGGTCGAGCGAACCGAACCGGCGCGCGTCGTTGAACGCCACGGCGCGGCCCGAGTCGGTGGTGAAGACGACATGGTCATGCTTGCCGATCGCGACCGGGTCGACGCGCATCCGGCCCGACATGCCGAGGTGGAAGACCAAAGTATCATCGCGGTCGGTGGCGATCAGGCCGTATTTGGCGCGGCGCTCGATGCCGGTGACGCGCGCGCCGACAAGCCGCTGGACGAGGCCGTCGGGGAAGGCGCGGCGCAGGTCGGCGCGGTGCAGGTCGACCGCCGCGAGCCGCTCGCCGGTCAGCACGGCGCGCAGGCCGCGAACGGTGGTCTCGACCTCGGGAAGCTCGGGCATGTGCCTTCCTAGCCAGACTGGCCGCGCTCCGAAAGCCGCGACACGCAGGCGTTTGCGAGCCGTGCCGGGCTCGGCTAGGGACGGTGGCATGACCGACACCGTCAGCTACGGCTATCAGCAGGTCGATCCGGCCGAGAAGACCCGCCGGGTGGGCAGTGTGTTCGAGCGCGTCGCGGCGCGCTACGACCTGATGAACGACCTGATGTCGGGCGGGCTGCACCGCGGCTGGAAGGACGAGTTCGTCCGCATGGTCAAGCCGCGCGCCGGTCAGGCTATCCTCGACATGGCGGGCGGCACCGGCGACATCGCGTTCCGGCTGGCGAAGTCGGGCGCGGACGTCACGGTCGCCGACATCAATGCCGCGATGCTCGAAGTCGGGCAGGCGCGCGCCGCCAGGCGCGGTATCGACGGGCTAGTCTGGCGTGAAATGAATGCCGAGCGTCTCGACTTCGCGGCCGCCAGCTTCGACGCCTATACGATCGCGTTCGGTATCCGCAATGTCACCGACATCCCCGCCGCGCTCGCCGAAGCGCACCGCGTGCTCAAGTTCGGCGGGCGCTGGTTCTGCCTCGAATTCTCGACGACCGAATGGCCGGGGTTCGGGCGGCTGTACGACAGCTATTCGCACCGCGTCGTCCCGCAGATCGGCAAATTGGTCGCCCGCGACGAGGAGGCCTACCGCTACCTCGTCGAAAGCATCCGGCGCTTCCCGCCGATGGCCGAATTCGCCCGCATGATCGAGGCCGCGGGGTTCGCCCGCGTCGCCAGCCGGCCAATCCTGGGCGGGCTTGTCGCCATCCATAGCGGCTGGAAGCTCTGACGCTGGCTGACCAACGTGGTTAACTGTGTGTCCATGCGCGGGCGCTGTCGCCGGACCGCCGCCGTCCGCCTTTCGTGACTCCTCGACAGCATCCAGAATGCTGTCATCATAGTCCTTTATCGATGCAATCCACTCACTTAGCGGAGAAACACCGGCCGTGGCCGGTGGTTCTTTCATGACTCCCAAATCGGCGTCGACGTCCGTTTCGGCCGATACGTAAGTCGACCAGTCATCGCTGGAGCGTTCCGTCGATGACCGCTTCATGCGCCCCCAGTCATCGCCGTCGCCCTCGTTCGTCGCACCACGCGGCGGCACCTCGGTGCCTGCCGTGGCGCTTGCGTCGGGTTTCTGCTCGAACGGCTCCAATATCTCGATGAACTTCGCTCGCCATTCAGCCTGCGTCATCGCCGGCGGCTGCGCGAGCACGGCCTGCGCCGCAAGCGCGCGCTCGGCATGGTAGGCGGGCGCATCGTACAGCCGCATCAGCGCGATCAGCAGCCGGTCGTTATATACCCGCTTCTGGCCGACCCGCTCGCCGCGCCAGAACACCGGCACGAGCTGGCCGTTGATGGCGCGCTCGATCGCACTTTCGCGAACGGTCTCGATGCCGGTCCCGAGCGCCCGCGCCCATTCGGCCCGGAACCCGGTGCCTTTGGGGCTTGCTCGCAGGTTATGCGCCGAACTCGCCTGCTTGCCGACCGCGCGCGCCGACTCGCGTACCGAGCCAGTCGCGCTCAGCGTTTCGAGGAAGACCGACCGTATTTCGGGCGTCCAGCCATCCTGGTGAAAATGAGCGGGCTCGGCTGGGGTATGTGTCATGTATCGGCATTAGCCGATATGGTACATTATGTCAATGGCGCAGTTCTCTCCGCTGCGGGGAGGATTGCGCCGCGTCTGCCCTTATCCCGGCGACCGAACACCGTGTTGTGCCCGAACCGGGAGGTCATACACGAACCACGTCAGGCTAAAGCTCCTGCGGCACCCGCCGTTATGACCTTGGAACAGCGTCGCTATCGTCAAGGAGTTCCGAAATGCTCAAGGCCTTCCTGCTTGTCGGCGCATCAGCGCTGTCGCTTGCGGCGACGTCGGCCGGAGCGCTCACGTCGTTCGGCTACACCGGCGGCTCGCAACAGTTCACCGTGACGACGGCCGGCAACTACACCATCAAGGCCTATGGCGGGCAGGGCGGCTCGAGCACGTTCAAGCCGGGGACGGGCGGCGCCGGAGCCGGCATCGGCGGCAGTTTCGCGCTGACCGCGGGGGAAATCCTCGACATCGCCGTCGGCGGCGCCGGTCAGGTCGGCCACGCTGGCTATGCCGGCGGCGGCGGCGGCAGCTTCGTCACCCATACGGGCTTGGCGCTGCTGATCGCGGGCGGCGGTGGCGCGGGCTATTACGGAGCAGGCGGCGCGGGTCAGCAGGGGACGAGCGGGGCCGCTGGCAACAGCGGCGGCGCGGGCGGCAGCAACGGCGCCGGCGGCTTGGCCGGAGGAACCCACGGCGGCGCGGGCGGGGCAGGGTTCACCGGCAACGGTGCCGGCACCTATTATTC
>CAXTTR010000152.1:0-7300 GCA_964247215.1 uncultured Sphingomonadaceae bacterium | reverse complement strand
CGAACGCGATATCGACATATTACTTCTGGAAAACCTTGCCGGATCACGGGCATCATGTGCACCGCAGATTCCTGCGTGACGCTCCGACGCTGATCGATTTCGCCAGCTACGGTCCAATCACCAAGCTGATGTCGCAGACCTATTTCGGCGGCTATGACATGAACCGTTTCGACTTCATTGGCTTCGATGAAACGCGCTCGTCCGATCTGCATCGATTATCGCGGGTGCTTGGCATCACAATCTCGGCCGATGTTCATATCAACCGGACCGAGTACGGTGACGAGTACGCCGCCGCGCGAGCCGAGCCGAAAATCCACGCGGCCTTGACCGATATTCTGGCCACTGATGTCACTTTTTACGACGGCTTGCGAAACCTCATTGCTCGTCGCTGATGCGCTCAGCACGCCGTGATGGTCGCCTCACGCATCGCTCAACCGCACCGCCACCGAAGCCGCATGCGCCGCTAATCCTTCTGCCCGGGCCAGCGCCACCGCCGCTGGCCCGATCGCCGCCAGCCCCCTCACCCCGCAGTCGAGAAATGTCGTGCGCTTCATGAAGTCGGTGACGCCCAGCCCCGAGGCGAACCGCGCCCGCCTGCCGGTCGGCAGCACGTGGTTCGGGCCGGCGACGTAATCGCCGATGGCTTCGGGGGTGTGGCGGCCGAGGAACACCGAGCCGGCGTGGCGGACCTTGGCAAACAGCGCGGCGGGGTCGTCGACCATCAGCTGCAGATGCTCGGCGGCGAGCGCGTCGACCAAGGGCAGTGCGGCGTCGAGGTTCGGCACTGTGATGATCACCCCGAATGCCTCCCAGCTGGCGCGCGCCGTCGCTGCGGTGGCGAGGGTTTCCAGCTGGCGCTTGACCGCAGCTGCGACTTCGTCGGCCAGCCGCAAGCTGTCGGTAATCAGAATCGATTGCGCGGTGGCGTCGTGTTCGGCTTGGGCGAGCAGGTCGGCCGCACACCATTCGGGGTCGCTCGCGGCATCGCTGACGATGACGACCTCGGACGGACCCGCGACCATGTCGATGCCGACGGTGCCGAACAGCTGGCGCTTGGCCTCGGCGACCCAGGCGTTGCCGGGACCGACGATCTTGTCGACGGGCGCGATGCTCGCGGTGCCGTACGCCAGCGCGGCGATCGCCTGCGCGCCGCCGATGCGGTAGACGGCGTCGACGCCCGCCAGCTCGGCGGCTGCCAGCACCAGCGGGTTCAGCCGACCGTCCGGGGTCGGCGTCACCATGACCAGCCGCGCGACGCCCGCGACCTTGGCGGGGACGGCGTTCATCAGGACCGACGACGGATAGCTCGCCAGCCCGCCCGGCACGTACAGCCCCGCCGCGTCGACCGGACCCCAGCGCCACCCGGCGCGGACCCCCGCAGCGTCGGTGGCGTCGTAATCGGACGGACGCTGCGCTTCGTGGAAGACGCGAATGCGCTGCGCCGCGAGCTCGAGCGCGGCGAGCACCGCCGGGTCGACCTGCGCGCGTGCAGCGGCGATCTCGGCGCGAGAGACCTCGATGCCGAGCGCGTTCAGGTCGATGCGGTCGAAGCGCTGCGTCAACTCGGCAACCGCGGCGTCCCCGCGCGCCCGCACGTCGGCGATGATCGCCGTGACGCCGCTCGTGATACCCGCATCGCTCTCGCGGCGCGCCGCGACGAGGCCGGCGAAGGCGGCGGCGAACTCCGGCGCGCTGGCGTCAAGCCGCAGCATGGTAATTGGCCCCGCCAGTCGTGAGTGGAGCAGCGGCGGCGCGGAAGCGCTCGATCAGCGGCATGACCTCACCGGCCCGGGTCTTGAACGCGGCGCGGTTGACGATCAGCCGCGAGCTGACCTCGGCGACGGTCTCGACCTCGACCAGGCCGTTCTCGCGCAACGTCGCGCCGGTCGAGACGAGGTCGACGATGCGGCTGCACAGGCCGAGCATCGGGGCGAGCTCCATCGCGCCGTTCAACTTGACACATTCGGCCTGCACGCCGCGGCGGGCGAAGTGCTGGCGGGTGACATGCGGGTATTTGGTCGCGACACGGACATGGCTCCAGCTGCGCGGGTCGTCGTCGGCGGCTTGCGTCGCCGGTTCGGCGACCGACAGGCGGCAACGCCCGATGCCGAGATCGACCGGCGCATAAATCTCGCTGAAGCCGAACTCCATCAGCACGTCATTGCCGGCGATGCCGAGCTGCGCCGCACCGAACGCGACGAACGTCGCGACATCGAAGGCGCGCACCCGGATCAGCGCCAGCCCCGGCACATTGGTGCTGAACTTCAGCGCCCGGCTGCGCTCATCGCTGAACGCTGCCTCGGGGACGATCCCGACCGCCGCCAGCACCGGCAGCGCTTCGTTCAGGATGCGGCCCTTCGGCAGCGCGATGATCAGTTCGTCAGCCATGTTGCGCGCGGGACTAGCGGGGCGGACGTTGCGCGTCCAGCGTGGCGCTGCCACAGGAGGGTGCATGAGCGAAGCAGCGGTGCGCGAGGCGTTTGTCACCCAGGCGGCGTGGTGCCGCCGTCTCGGTGCGCCGTTCACGGCATTGCTGTGCGAGACGCTCGGGACAGTGCTCGACCGGCGTGGCGCCGTGGGCGAACGCGTCCTCGACTGGACGGGTGAACCTGTCGCCGATGCGCTGGCGTTGCGGCTGACGGGCGGGCTGCACGCGCTCGTCCGGGCGGGCGAGCTTGCGGCACTGGCAGCGCTGTACCCGCCGCACGCGACACCGGCTCCGGCAGCGCTGGCCGAGGCCCTTGCAGCCGTCCTTGCCGGCCCCGCGTCGAACGCGCGCCTGCTGCCGTGGCTGGGCAGCGCGCCGCAGACCAACGAAGTCGGCCGCTCGGGCGTGCTGATGCCGGGCATGCTGACGATCGCCGCGGCAGCCGGCCTGCCGCTCCGGTTGTTCGAGCTGGGCGCGAGCGCCGGGCTCAATCTTCGCATGGATGGGTACGCCTACCGGCTGGGCGAGCTTGCGCTGACGCCTTCGGATGCTCCGCTGACGCTGGCACCGGCGTGGGAAGGCCCGTCGCCACCGGCCGGGCCGGTCACCATCGCCAGCCGCCGCGGGGTCGATCTGAACCCCGTCGATCTCCGCGATCCGGCGGCGCGCGAGCGCCTGCTCGCCTATGTCTGGCCCGAGCAGCGCGAGCGCCTCGCCCGGCTCGAGGCGGCGATGACCGCCTTCGCCGCCGACCCCGCGCCGCTCGACCGCGGCGACGCGGCAGCGTGGGTAGCCGAGCACGTCGCCCTGCAGCCGGGTGCCGCCACCGTGGTGTATCACAGCATTGCGTACCAATATTTTCCGGCGGCGGCCCAAGCCTCGATCAGGGCTCACCTTCACGCGATCGGGGATCTGGCGACCGCCGACGCGCCGCTGGCGTGGCTGCGGTATGAGTTCGAGGCGGTCGATGCCCCGCCGACGCTCCGCCTTCGGCTATGGCCCGGCGGCGGCGACCGGTTGCTCGCCGAAGTCCATCCGCACGGGGCCAGCGTGCGGTGGTTGAACTGATCCTCGCCAGCGCCAGCCCGCGGCGGCTGGCGCTGCTCGCACAGATCGGCGTCGTGCCAGACGTGGTCGAGCCCGCCAACGTCGACGAGACGCCGTTGCGCGGCGAGCTGCCCGGCCCGCATGCGTTGCGGCTGGCGAGTGAGAAAGCGGCGGTGGTCGCGACGCGGCACCCAGGCGCGGTCGTGCTGGCGGCGGATACGATAGTGGTCGCAGGGCGGCGCATCCTGCCTAAGGCAGAGGATGTGAATACAGCCCGCAGCTGCCTCGAAACGCTGTCGGGCCGCCGCCACCGGGTGCTGACCGGCGTTGCGGTCATCGACGCCGCTGGCCGGTTGCGGACGCGGCTGTCGACGACGACGGTGACGTTCAAGCGGCTCAGCGCCGCCGAGGTCGAGCGCTATCTGGCGGGCGGCGAGTGGGCGGGCAAGGCGGGCGGCTACGCCATCCAGGGCAGCGCCGCGGCGCTCGTTCGCGCGCTCAGCGGCTCGTGGACCGGCGTTGTCGGACTGCCGCTGTTCGAGACAAGGGCGCTGCTGCTCACGGCTGGAATCGATGCCTGAGGCGACCGCATCGGCAAGCGCAGCCGCGCTGATCGAGTTCGGCATCGGTGAGACCCGCGCGCTGGTGCTCGAGCACGGCGATGTCGTCGAAGCGCATGTCGAGCGCGCCGGAGACGGGCTGCGTTGCGGCGATGTCTGGGATGCGCGGCTGACCACGATCCTACTCACCGGACGGCGCGGAATTATTCACGCCGGGGTGCACGAGGCCTTGCTCGAACCGCTGCCGCCCGCGCTGACTGAGGGGGCGCTGGTGCGAGTCGAGATTACCCGCGAGGCCTTGCCCGAAGCCGGACGGCCGCGGCTGGCCAAGGTGCGGGTGGCGGGAGCGCCGGGCACCATACCCGGTCCGGTCAGCGCTGGCCCAAGCCTCGCCGCACGGCTGCAAGCGCGCGGGTTCGCCTGCCGTACGCTTCCCCGGCACGGCCCCGACGAGCTCGAAGCGGCAGGCTGGAGCGAGGCTGTCGAAACCGCCGCGACCGGGCATGTGACGTTCGAGGGCGGGCTGCTGACGATCAGCCCGACCCCGGCGATGACGGTCATCGATGTCGATGGCCCGCTGCCGCCGCCCGAGCTGGCGCGCCGCGCCGCTGTCGCTGCGACGCAGGCGATCCGCCGGTTCGATATCACCGGCTCGATCGGCATTGACTTCCCGGGCACCGACCGCGCCGTCCGCCTCGAACTTGCAGCGCTGCTCGACAAACATCTGCCCGCGCCGTTCGAACGCACCGCGGTCAATGGCTTCGGCTTCGTCCAGATCGTGCGCCCGCGTCAGCGCGCGTCGCTGATCGAGCGTGTCCGGGGCGAGCCGGTCGCCACCGCCGCGCTGGCGCTGCTTCGCCAGGCTGAGCGCAGCGTTGGCATCGGCGCGCGCACGCTCGTCGCAGCACTGGCAGTGATCGCCTGGCTGCGTGAGCGCCAGCCGCTGCTCGACGAACTTGCCGCCCGGCTCGGCACGGTGGTGCGCTTGCAGGAAGCTGCGGTGCTCGCCATATCGGCGGGATATGCAGTCTGCCAGCCGTAATCCGAAAATCGCGGCGTGCCCGGTGTGCCGCCGTCCGGCAGTTGCCAGCCAGCTGCCATTCTGCTCGCCGCGCTGCCGCGACCGCGACCTGCTGCAATGGCTCGGCGACGGCTATGCGCTGCCCGGACCGCCCGCCGACAACATGCTGGACAACGGTGACGGGCACGATTAAGTCCGCCGCTCGCGCGGTCGTCAGGCGCGTCAGCGTGATGCCGTCATCGCGCCTTGCCCGGGTAGCTCAGGGGTAGAGCAGGGGATTGAAAATCCCCGTGTCGGTGGTTCAAATCCGCCCCCGGGCACCATTGGTCCCAAGCTCGACGATAACCTCGGCTTGTTTCCTGTGCCGGCAGTCAGCGCTGACGCGGGTTGGCCGCGACTGGCTTATCCGCTCCGGCGTCCAAGCCGCTGAAACCGAACACGCCGATCGCCGCCATCAGCCGGTCGACCGTCAGGCCCTCGACCGCGGGGACCCACTTCGCCAGCCAGATCAGCATCCCGAGCAGGAGTTGGACGACGAGCTGCGTTTCACACGGGCTGACCGAACCGTCTGCGACGCCGTCCTTGATGAATTGCTCGAGCATGCTGGTCAGCCGTGCCGCCCAGGCTTCGATCTCGTTGCGCTGGTCAGCCGGAAGGTACGAGTGGTCGCCGAAATACAGCTGCGGCCCATTGCGGTCGGAGTCGTCGATCATGCTGTGCAGAAAGCGCTTGAGTCTGGTGCTGCCGGAACCGCCTGTGGCGTCGCTTGTCTTGAGCAGCGCCTCGAAGCGTTCGAGCGAACGGACGTGGCAGGCGTAAACCAGCGCCTGCTTGCTGGGATAATAATAATATAACGACGCATCGCGCAGATCGAGGCTGGCAGCGATTTCGGTCATGGTCGCCAGCGCGAAGCTCTTCGCGTTGATGATCTCGATCGCGGCACGCAGGATGGCGTCGCGCTTGCCAGCTGATTTCGGGCTGCGCGACAAGTGCTTGGGACTGTCGACGGCAACGGCCAGCGAAGCATTTGATGACTTCAATCCTGCCCCCCAATTACACCATTGCGTTCTGAACCGCTGTTCTTGGACGGTATCTGTAAAGACGGCACGGACTGGCGCAAGCGAGATGCGCCGTGATAAATCTAGCTTTGACTAGAAATGCGAGTGTGTCATAGAAATTTATAAGCCGTGAAGCGCCCGGATGACGTGGCGCAGCTGTTGGGGAGATCGACGATGCGGATCGTAGCAAAATTGCTGTTTGCCGGAAGTGTCTCAGCCTTGGCGCTCGCCAGTGCCGCATCGGCGCAGAACGTCGCGACCGCGGCGACGCCGGTGGCTACCGCCGACGCCAGTGGCGTCGAGGAAATCATCGTCACCGCGCAGCGCCAGTCGCAGTCGCTGCAGGATGTGCCGATCGCGATCAGCGCCTTTACCGGCGCGACGCTGGCCCGGCAGAATATCACCAACACGACGCTGCTCCAGCAGCAGCTGCCCAACATCACTTTCACCAAGACCAATTACAACAGCTCCAACTTCGCCATCCGCGGCGTCGGTAATACCGCCGTCGGAACCTCGATCGACTCGGGCGTCGGCGTCGCCTTCAACGAAATGCCGCTGTTCTCGCCTTTGCTGTTCGAGACCGAGTATTTCGACCTCGACCGTATCGAAGTGCTGCGCGGGCCGCAGGGCACGCTGTTCGGGCGTAACGCCACCTCGGGCGTCATCGACGTCATCACCAAGAAGCCCGACGATCACTTGGGGGCCGGGGCCGAGCTCGAATACGGCAATTACAACAGCCGCAAGGTCACCGGTGACATCAACATCCCGCTGCGCTCGCTCGGCATCGGGCAGGACCTCGGCGGCTTCCGCGTCGCGGGGCTGTACCTCAAGCGCGACGGTTTCACGACCAACCTGTTCGACAACAGCAAGATCGACGGCCGCGACCTCTATTCGGTGCGCGCCTCGCTGCGGCTGACGCCGGGACCGGACACGACGATCGATCTCGTCGGCTCGTATTTCAGCGAGAACGACAACCGGTCGCGCAGCCAGAAGCAGCTTTGCCACCGCGACCCGACCGGCATCCTCGGCTGCTTGCCTGACCGGCTCGCCGCCGAACCGATCAACTCGAACGCGTTCTTCGCCAACGTCATCACCAGCAAGGAATTCCTCGCGCTGAACGGCTTCGGCGCCGCCGCCGGTCCGCTGTCGCTCAACTCTGTCTACGGCAAGGACACCTATTCTGGCG
>CAXTTR010000151.1:6371-7365 GCA_964247215.1 uncultured Sphingomonadaceae bacterium | reverse complement strand
ATATGCGCCTGCGAATGTTCATAGCCGTTCCCCTGATAACTGCTGCAATCGATTATCTTCGCCTTAGGACCATTCCGATGCCAGTTGACACCGGTACAGTCCTAAGCCCCCTCGCTGTCTGCTCGTCTGAAAACCAAGCTGACACATCACAGTCACAAATGGCAAGCATTAAAATAAGATAATTTTAGTACCAATAATTTATTGGTATGATTGTCCGGTGAGTGTGTCATAAAGCGCTCGTTCGGCGTTAAGCCCGGACCGAGGGGAGCGCTGTTTTGGAATTATCGCAGGTGATCGGCGGCCTCGACGAGCAGGCGCGCGGACCGCTGTATCAGAAGCTGCAGCGCGCCCTGCGCCAGGCAATCACCGACAAGCGGCTGTCGGTTGACGAAGCGCTGCCTGCCGAGCGCGACATTGCGGCCGATTTCGGCATCTCGCGGATTACCGTGCGGAAGGCGCTCGACGCGCTGGTCGACGAGGGGCTGGTAACCCGGCGGCAAGGCGCGGGCACCTTCATCTCCGCACGGGTCGAGAAGACCTTTTCCAAGCTGTCGTCGTTTTCCGAGGACATGATGCAGCGCGGACGCGTCCCGCACAGCGTCTGGCTGACCCGCTCGGACGGCGCGGTGACGCCGCAGGAGGCGATGACGTTCGGGCTCAGCCCCGGCAGCGCGGTGTACCGCTTCAACCGCATCCGCTACGCCGACGACGCCCCGATGGCGCTCGAATATACCACCGTCCCCGGCTTTGGACTGCCGTCTAAGAATGCGGTCGAGACATCGCTTTACGCCGCGCTCGAAGCCGCCGGCAACCGCCCGACACGCGCCTTGCAGCGGCTGCGCGCCGTGCTGTTCACCACCGAGCACGCCGGGCTGCTCGGCATCGAGGCGGGCGCGCCGGGGCTGCTGATCGAGCGCCGCGGGTTCCTGCCCGACGGCCGCGCAATCGAGTTCACGCAGTCCTACTACCGCGGCGACAGCTACGACTTCATCGC
>CAXTTR010000151.1:0-6361 GCA_964247215.1 uncultured Sphingomonadaceae bacterium | reverse complement strand
GCTGCAATCAGTTCCGGGCGGACAGCTGCAGGCGCCAGCCTGTCGGACCCCGCTGCCGACGCGACCCGCATGTTCGCCGAAGCCGCCGCGGCACCCGCCGTGGTGCGCCTTCAGCTAACGCGCAACCGTGATGTTGTTCGCGCGCTTGCCGACCGGCTGCGCGCCGCGCCGCCACGCGCGGTCGTCACTGTCGGGCGCGGCAGTTCGGACAATGCGGCGACCTATGCGCGCTACCTGATCGAGACCAAGCTCGAGATCCTGACGTCGTCGGCGTCGCCGTCGGTCAGCTCGGTCTATGCGGCGGCGCCGGCGATGGCCGACACGCTGTGCCTCGTCATCTCGCAGTCGGGGCACAGCCCCGATCTGCTCGCCGCCGCGCGCGCGGCGGCGGGGGCCGGCGCGCTGGTGGTGGCACTGGTTAACGACGAGGCGTCCCCGCTGGCCGCGCTCGCGGACATTGTCATGCCGCTATGCGCCGGGCCCGAACTCAGTGTTGCCGCGACCAAGTCGTTTATCGGCGCCCTTAGCGCGGTGGCGCAGCTGGTGGCGCACTGGACGCGCGATGCAGCGCTGCTGACGGCGTTGGACGAACTCCCCGTGCTGCTCGGCCGCGCCTGGGCGCTCGACTGGCGCGCTGCGCTGCCGGTGCTCGCCGAAGCCCAGGACCTTTACGTCATCGGTCGCGGCCCCGGCTTCAGCATCGCGCAGGAGGCAGCGCTGAAGTTCAAGGAAACCTGCGGGTTGCACGCCGAGGCGTTCAGCGCGGCGGAGGTTCGTCACGGACCCGCGGCGCTGATCGGGCCGGGGTTCCCGGTGCTGGCGTTCGTGCCGAACGACGAAACGCGGACCGGTGTCGAAGCGGCGGTGCAGGCGTTCGCAGCGCAAGGCGCGACGGTGCTTGGCGCGGGCGGCGCTGCCATGAACGACGCAGCTCGCAGCGCCACCACGAGCGGCGACACCAGTCCAGCCGGAATCGTCCAGTTGCCGGTCATTGACTGTCACCCTGTGCTGACCCCGCTCGTGCAGGTCCAGAGCTTCTATCGGATGGTAAACGCCCTTGCCGTCCAGCGCGGCTTCGATCCAGACCGGCCGCCGCATCTTGCCAAGGTCACGCGGACGTTATGACCGGCGTGACAGCAGCCGCATGACGAGCGTCGCCGCACCCGGTGCAGTGATCGAACTGGCGCTGGTCAACGCGCGCGTCATGACCGAGGCCGGGCTGCAGGACGGACTTGCGGTCGGGCTGACAGGCGGACGGATTGCAGCAGTCGTCCCGGTCGAGACGCTGGCACCGGCCGTACCGCGCCGGGATCTCGGCGGCGGGTTACTACTGCCGGGGTTCATCGACACGCAGGTCAACGGCGGCGGCGGCGCGCTGTTCAACGACGCGCCGACGGTCGCGACAATTGCGCGGATCGGTGCCACGCACCGGCGCTTCGGCACGACCGGCTTCCTGCCGACGCTGATCAGCGACGACCTCGCTGCCGTGCGCGCCGCGTTAAGCGCGATGCGTGCCGCGATCGTCGCGGGCGTCCCCGGCGTGCTGGGGGCGCACATCGAGGGACCGTTCCTCAGCAGCGAGCGCCACGGTATTCACGACGCGAGCCGCTTTCGCCGCCTCGAAGCCGACGGCATCGCGCTGCTGACCGCGCCGGGTGCTGGCCGCGTGCTGGTGACGCTCGCGCCCGAGATGGTCGACCCCGATGCCATTCGCCGGCTGGTCAGCGCCGGGGTGACGGTCGCGGCGGGCCACACCGATGCGAGCGGCGCGCGCATGCAGGCGGCGTTCGCCGATGGCATCACCGGCATCACGCATCTGTTCAACGCGATGTCGCCGCTGACCAGCCGCGAGCCCGGGGTCGTCGGCGCGGCGCTGGTCAGCGACGCGTGGTGCGGGCTCATCGTCGACGGGTGCCATGTCGACCCGGTTACGTTGCAGATTGCGCTGCGCTGCCGCTCGCACGACCGGTTCATGCTGGTTACCGATGCGATGCCGTGCGTCGGCACTAGCGCGTCCAGCTTCGTCCTGCAGGGCAAGCCGATCAGCGTCCGCGGCGGAGCCTGCTACGACGCCAGCGGGCGGCTGGCGGGATCGAGCCTCGACATGGCGACGGCGGTGCGCAACGCCGTCGCCATGCTCGGACTCGACCTTGCGGATGCGTCGCGGATGGCGAGCGGCAACCCGGCGGCGTTCCTCGGTCTAAGCGACGAAACCGGGCGTATCGCACCGGGGCTGCGCGCCGATCTAGTGCTGCTCGATGATGAGCACCACGTCGTCGAGACGTGGATCAGCGGCCGGGACAGCGAGGCGGACCGTGGCTGAAACGTGCGCGCGGAGCACACAATTCGGCGCACTAAAGCTGATTGCCGTTGTGGGCACGATATTAGCAGCAACGCTGACCGCGGCCCAAGCTGCCGCGTCCGGCCCGGCCGCCAGCGTCAGTATCAGCGTCATCCCGCGGCCGTTGCACGTGGACGCTAGCTCGGACGCCGCGGTGCGCTTGACCGCAGGCAGCGCGATTTCAACGCCGCCGGGCGATGGTGAAGCTGCCGACGTCGCCCGCTATCTCGCGGCTATGACGCTGCGCCTGAGCGGGCTTGAGCTCGTGCCGCGAACCGCGACCACGGTCGCCGCCGGGCAGGCGGCGATCGTGCTGCGACGCGCCGCCATGGCCGAGCCGGAGGGCTACCGCGTCGATATCGGCGACGCGCGGGTGACGATCACCGCGCCGACCCGCGCGGGGCTGTTTTACGGCGCGATCACCGTCGCTCAGTTGCTCAGCGCCTCCGCCAGGACCGGCCCGGTGACGCTCGCCCCGATGCACATCGTCGACGCGCCGCGGTTCGCCTGGCGCGGGCTGATGCTCGACAGCGCGCGGCATTTCCAGTCACCCGCGTTCATCGAGCGCATGCTCGACTGGATGGCGCTGCACAAGCTGAACACGCTGCAGTGGCACCTGACCGATGATCAGGGCTGGCGGCTCGAGATCGCTAAATATCCACGGCTGACCAGCGTCGGCGCGTGGCGGACCGAGCCCGACGGGTCGCGCTACGGCGGCTTCTACACGCAGGCGCAAGTCCGCCACCTCGTCGCCTATGCGGCGGCGCGCAATATCACGATCGTTCCCGAGATCGAGATGCCCGGCCATGCGCTGGCGGCGGTCCGTGCCTATCCGCAGCTGGGTTTCGCGGGCGTGCCCGCGTCGGCACAGGCCGATTGGGGGATCTTTCCGTCGATCCTCAGCCCCAGTGAGGCGACCTTCGGCATGCTCGGCGATATCCTCGGCGAAGTCATGGCGCTGTTCCCGAGCCGCTTCATCGCGGTCGGCGGAGACGAGGCGGTCAAGGATTTGTGGCACGGTTCGCCCGCCGTGCAGGCGCGCATGAGGGCGCTCGGCCTTGCCGGCGAAACCGCGCTGCAGGGCTACTTCGTTCGCCGAATCGGCACGATGCTCAACGCGCACGGCCGCCGCCTTATCGGCTGGGACGAAATACTCGAGAGCGGCGGTCTGCCGGCCAGCGATGCGGTGCTGTCGTGGCACGGCGTTGACGGTGCAATCGCGGCGGCGCGCGCCGGGCACGATGTCGTGATGGCGACCGCACCCACGTTGTACTTCGACAACCGCCAGACGGCGCTGCCGGGCGAGCTGCCCGGCCGCGGCGTGACGATTAGCCTGCACGACGTGTACAGCTTCGATCCCGGCAACCCGCCGCTGCCCGCCGGTCCTGCGGACGCGGTCCGCAAGCCGGGGCCGCTGACCGACGCCGACCGCCATCACATCATTGGACTTCAGGGCCAGCTCTGGACCGAGCACATCGCGACCGAAACGCGCGTCGAGGCGATGGCGCTGCCGCGTGCCGCCGCCATCGCCGAATCGGGCTGGACCGCAGCGGCGAACCGCGACTGGCCGGACTTTGTCGCTCGGCTGCCGGCGCAGTTCGCGCGTTACCGGGCGCTCGGGCTTAACGCCGACACCGGGGCGTTCGCGGTCAGGGCCGCCGTGCGCCCGGCACCAGCGCCGGACACCGCGCGCGTGGCGCTGTCGAACCAGCTCGACACCGGTGAAATCCACTACGGCGAGATTCGCTACACGCTCGACGGCAGCGAGCCGACCGCATCGGCGGCGCGCTACGACCGTGCGCTCGATCTGGCGCTGCCGGTCCGGCTGCGCGCGGCGGCGCTGTTCGGCGGCCAGCGGGTCGCCCCCGAAACAGATCGGCAGCTCGACGCGGTCAGCATCCGCCGCCGCATCAGCCAGGAGCTCAAATTGTGCAGCGAACGCGTGCCCCTCAATCTGGAAGGCAAGGCGTCGGGCGGCGGTTTCGCGCCGCGCTACCTCGTCGACATCATGAACCCGTGCTGGATTTACCCGCCGACCGATCTGACCGCCGTTCGCAGCCTTTCGGCGGGCGTCGGCGCGCTGCCGTTCCGCTACCAGCTTGGGGCCGAGCTTGCGACGATCAAGCTGCGCCCGCCAGCGACGCCCGCGGGTGAGCTGGAGGTGCGGCGCGACACTTGCGACGGCCCGGTGATTGCCGTCCTGCCGCTTGGGCCTGCGCGGCGCGACAGCAGCGTCACCACGGTGTCGGCGACGCTGCCGCCGCAGACCGGGGCGCACGCGCTATGTCTGAGTTTCACCGGGCGGCAGCTTAATCCATTCTGGGCGCTGGCGTGGGTGCAGCTGATGCCGTCCGACGCGGTGACAGGACGATGAACCTGCCCAACCTTGTCATTCTCGCTCCGCTCGCGGGTTGGGCCGGACCGCTCGACGAGGTGCCCGACGCGGTGTTCGCGCAGCGCATGCTCGGCGACGGCATCGCCATCGATCCGACCGGGTCGGTGCTGTGTGCGCCGTGCGCGGGCCAAGTCATCAGCATCCACCACAGCCGTCACGCAGTCACGATACGCGCCGATAACGGCGCCGAACTGCTGCTGCACATCGGGCTCGACACGGTCGCGCTCGGCGGCAACGGCTTCGACGCGCACGTCACCGACGGCGAACGCGTCAAGGCGGGGCAACGCCTGATCAGCTTCGACCTCGACCATGTGGCTACCCGCGCCAAAAGCCTGATCACCCCGGTCATCGTCACCAACGGCGAGGCCTTCGCCATGGTCAAGCGCGGCCTGGACCGGCTCGTCGCGGTAGGCGAGCCGCTGTTCGAAGTCTTGGCGCTCGACAGCGCGCAAGCCGTTCCAGCCGGTGCCCACGGCAACGCACCCGTTTCGCGCCGTTTCAAAGTCGAGCTGGCGCATGGCATCCATGCGCGCCCAGCCGCCGCCATCGCGGACTGTGCCCGGCGGTTCGAGGCTGCTGTCGAACTGCGTTCCGCGGCCAAGCGCGCCGATGCGCGCAGCGCGGTCGCGGTCATGGCGCTTGGGCTGACGTACCAGGCCGAAGCTGAGTTGGTCGCGACAGGGCATGATGCTGCACAGGCAGTTGCTGCGCTGCTGCCGCTATTCGGGCGCGAACGGGAGCAACAAGCGCCCGCTAGCTTGGCCGTGGCACAAACTCCAGTGGTCCCGTTGCCGGCAGGATCGCTGTTGCTTTCACCCGAAGCCGCTGCGCCGGCCCTATCGCATGGCGCAGACACGCCTGCTTCTACCAGCATACTCAAGGGAGTGACCGCCGCGCCGGGGGTGGCGATCGGCACCGCTCGCCGCGTCGCTCGCACGGCAGCGCGCTCCGACACCGTCGCAAGCACCGGTGTGGAGGGCGAAAGCGCGGCGCTCGCGGGCGCGGTCGCCAGCGTCCGCGCGCGCTTGATGGCGCTGAGCGCGACCGGCTCCGCTGCACAGCGCGGCATCATGGCAGCGCATCTGACGCTGCTTGACGATCCCGCGATAAATACTGCCGCCAGCGCCGCGATAGCGCAAGGCAACACTGCCGCAGCTGCTTGGAGCGCCGCGCTCGTCCCTTCGATCGCCGCACTCCGCGCCGTCGTCGACCCGCGCATCGCCGCCCGCGCCGATGACCTGCTCGACCTCGAATATCAGGTGACGGCGGCGTTGGAGAAGAACCAAGCCGCAACCGGGAGCGACACCGGCGGTGACGCCGCCACAAGCGCGCCGCCCCTGCCGGACAACTACATCCTGCTGGCGCACGACCTGCTGCCGTCGCAGCTGATCGCCCTCGACCCGGCGCGGCTGGCGGGCATCGCCACGGTGGGCGGCGGGCCGACGTCGCACGTCGCGATCATCGCGGCGGCGATGAACATCCCCGCCGTCGTCGCGCTCGGGCCGGCGCTGCTCGACATCGCCGACGGCACGCCGCTGATCCTCGATGCCGATGCCGCGACGCTGCACATCGACCCCGCGCCAGCCTTGCTTGAAATCACCGATGCGCGGCTCGCCCAGTATGCC
>CAXTTR010000150.1:6707-7475 GCA_964247215.1 uncultured Sphingomonadaceae bacterium | reverse complement strand
CCGGTCGACAAACAGCGTGATCGGCACCCCCCATGCGCGCTGGCGCGAGATCAGCCAGTCGGGGCGGCCCGCGACCATAGAGGTGATGCGGTTCTGCGCGCGCTCGGGTACCCAGCGGGTGGCGGCGATGGCAGTGAGCGCAGTGGTGCGCAAACTTCGATTCTCCCCGTTCCGGGGAGGATTTTTGTCCATCGGGATGAACCATTGCGGCGTGCAGCGGTAGATCAGCTTGGCGTGACTGCGCCATGAATGCGGGTAGCTGTGCGTGTAGTCGCCATCGGCGAGCAGCGCCCCCGCGTCGCTCAGCGCCCCCGTGACGACGTCGTGCTTGGCCCCGAGACGGCCGTTGACGTTGTAGACGTGCATGCCGCCGACCAGCGGCCAGTCGGCGCGGTAGGTGCCGTTCGCCTGCACGACGAACAGCGGCTCGACGCCGTTCGCCTTGCACAGCTCGAAATCTTCCTCGCCGTGGTCGGGAGCCTCGTGCACCAGCCCGGTCCCCTGGTCGGTGGTGACGAAATCTGCCGCCATCATCGGCCGCGGCTCGTCGAAGAACGGGTGCGTGCCGGCGAGGGGGTGAGCGCAGAGCGTGCCGGCGAGGTCGGAACCTTTGTAGCAGGTCACCTCACGCATGACCTGCGTGCCAAATCCGTTTACCGTCGAGCCCGAGAGCCTGAGCCGAAACGCCTGAGCAAGCGGGCGAGCAATCAGGTACCGAAGTTCACGAACCTCCTCGGTGCCGATACCGACAAATGTGCTCCCGTCGTC
>CAXTTR010000150.1:0-6697 GCA_964247215.1 uncultured Sphingomonadaceae bacterium | reverse complement strand
GTCAGCACTAACAGATTGACTGCTGGTGTAAGCAGAGTCCCATACAAATTCATACAGCCCATACTCAACATCAGCCCCATACGCCAAAGCCCGGTTCACCGGGATCGTCCACGGCGTCGTCGTCCAGATCACCGCGTGCGCGCCGACCAGCTCCGGATGCAACGGACAGTGCGTGATCGGAAACGCCACGTCGATCTGCGTCGAGACGATATCCTCGTACTCGATCTCGGCCTCGGCCAGCGCCGTCTGTTCGACCGGCGACCACATCACCGGCTTGGCCCCGCGGTACAGCTGCCCGCTGCTCGCAAACTTGAGCAGCTCGGTGACGATCGTCGCTTCGGACGCATAGTCCATCGTCAGATACGGGTGCGCCCAGTCGCCCATCACGCCCAAGCGCTCGAACTGCTGCGCCTGGATCGTCACCCACTCGGCCGCATAGGCGCGGCATTCGGCGCGGAACGCCTGCGGGTCGTCGGTCTTCGACGAATTCGACTTGCGGCTGCGGTAGCGCTCCTCGATCTTCCATTCGATCGGCAGCCCGTGGCAGTCCCAGCCGGGAATATACGGCGCATCCTTGCCAAGCATCGACTGGCTGCGCACGACAAGATCCTTCAGGACCTTGTTCATCGCATGGCCCATGTGGATATCGCCGTTGGCATAGGGCGGGCCGTCGTGCAGGATAAAGCGCTCGCGCCCTTTACGGGCAGCTCGCAGCTGCTCGTAAACGCCCTCATCCTGCCAGCGCTTGAGCCATAGCGGCTCGGCCGCCGCCAGCCCGGCCTTCATCGGAAAGCTTGTCTTCGGCAGAAATACCGTATCGCGGTAGGAAGGCGCGTCGCTCATCAGGCGGCGACATAGCCGGGCGGGTGCCACATTGTCGAGCGCATCAGGCCAGTTTCGCCCGCGCCTGTGCCTCATCGGCGGCGATCTGTGTCTTCAGCGCCGCAAGCCCGTCGAGCTTCCACTCGGGCCGCAGGAAATGATGCAGCTCGACCTCGACGCTCTGCCCGTACAGATCACCCGACCAGTCGAACAGATGCGCCTCGAGCAGTTCGAGCGGCGGCTGGATCATCGGCCGCAGCCCGAGGTTGGCGACCCCGTCGATCAGGCCGCCGTCAGGCAGGCGGACGCGCACCGCATAGACGCCGTAGGCAGGGCGTTGATATTTGCCGAGCGTCAGGTTGAGCGTCGGAAAGCCGAGCTGCCGCCCGAGCTTGGCCCCATGCTCGACCTGCCCGCAAATGGTGAACGGCCGGGTCAGCAGCGCGGCGGCGAGCTGCGGCTCCGCGGCGGTGAGCGCGGCGCGGATGCGGCTGGAGGACACGATCTCGCCGCTGCCGTGGCCATCGCCGTCGCCGTCGCGAACCGGTGCGACGACCTGCGCTGCGATGCCGTGCGCGGCCCCGATCTTCGCCAGCACTTCGGTGTTGCCCGAACGTCTCGCACCAAAGGTGAAATCCTCGCCGGTGACGACGGTGTGCGCACCGATATTGGCCCGCAGCCACCCGGCAACAAACGCCTCAGCCGTCAGCACGGAGAACGCCCGGTCGAAGTCGATCACCACCGCCGCGTCGATCCCGAACGCCGCAAACAGGTCGAGCTTCTGCGGCGTCGTGGTCAGCGCGAACGGCGGCAGCTCGGGGCGGAATAGCCGCGACGGATGCGGATCGAATGTCGCCACCAGCGCCGGGCGGCCGTCGGCGCGCGCGCGGGCCAGCGCCGCGCCGACGACGGCCTGATGCCCACGGTGGAAGCCGTCGAAATTACCCAGCGCGACAACCCCGCCGCGGAGCTGGGCGTCGACCTTGGCCCCGTGCTGGATGCGCTGCATGCGCGCGGTCTTAGCGGAGGGGGACGGGGTGGTGAAGGGGGCGATTGTTGCTCCTCCCTTACTGCTCCCCCTCCCCTTCAGGGGAGGGGGTTGGGGGGTGGGTACTTCGGGCGAGAGTCCGCAGCCTCCCGATCATCAACCCCACCCCCGGCCCCTCCCCTTAAGGGAGGGGAGCAGGAAGGAAGAGGACGCCCGCTACATCCCCGCTGGCAACCCTTCCCTCAGCAGCCGTACCGCATTGCCGCCCATCACCGCGGCGATCTCGTTATCCTCGAACCCGGCGTCGATCAGCGCTTGTGTAACGGCGCTCAGGTGCGCGGTGTCGAAGCCGGTGGTCACCGCGCCGTCAAAATCCGAGCCGAGTGCAACGTGGCTGATACCGACGAGGTCGCGGACGTACTTGACCGCGCGCGCCGTCGCGGCCGGGGTGGCGGCGCACACCGCCGCGTCCCAATAGCCGATGCCGATGACGCCGCCGTTCGCCGCAATGGCGCGGATCTGGTCGTCGGTCAGGTTGCGGTTGGTGTTGCACACCGCCTTGACGCCGCCGTGGCTGTACACCACCGGGCGGCGCGCGATGCGCAGCACGTCGGCGATCGTCGCATCACTCGCGTGCGCGAGGTCGACGAGCATGTCGCGGTCTTCGAGCGCGCGCACGACCTGTACGCCGAACGGCGTCAGGCCGGTCTTGTGCAGGCCGTGCTTCGACCCGGCGACCTCGTTATCGAAGAAGTGCGCGAGCCCGACCATGCGGAAACCGGCGTCGTACAGCCGCTGGACGTTGCCGAGCTGGCCTTCGAGGTCCTGCGCGCCCTCGACCGACAGCAACGCCCCGGTGATGCGCGTACCGCGGGCGCGCTCGCGCAGCAGCCGGTCGAGGTCGGCGCGGCTGCGGACGATGGTCAGCCGCCCCTTCGACGCGAGTTCGGCGCGGCGCAGCTTCTCGGCGTGCCACAGCGAGCGTTCGAGCAGCGAGCTCCAGGTACGCACCGGCTGCAGCTGCGCCACCGCGAGCATGGTGATGTTGTCGGTATCGCCGCCGTTCGCCTCGTAATTCTGGTTTTTGGGCGTCTTGGTCACCGACGAAAAGACCTGCAACGCGACATTACCGGCTTCGAGCCGGGGCAGGTCGACATGACCATGGCCGTGCAGCTCGCCGACGTTGCGCTGCCAGAGCAGGCTATCCGAGTGCAAGTCGATGACGGTGAGCGTCGCGTGGAGCTCCTTCGCATGCGCGCTGACCGGCCACACGCCGCTGCCCTCGACACGGTTCATCATGCGATCGGCAATGCCGGGCGCGAGCAGGAAGCCGCCGATCACCAGCAGTATGAGGACAGGCAGCGCCCATTTGAGCCAGCGCATGTCAGTTCCCCCGGTCGAGTGTCACGAAACTATAACCGGGTTGCCCGGCCTCGGCGGCAAAGTCCTCGCGCGCCGTCTCGACCCAGCGCGCTGGGTCGAACGCGGGCAGCAGCGTGTTACCGGCCGGGCTCGCATGCACCTCGGTCAGGTAGACCCGACGCGCCGACGGAAGCGCCTCGGCATAGATCTGCGCGCCGCCGATGATCATGATCTCGTCGGCGCGCGCGTTCGGCTGCAACCCGGCAGCGGCGATCGCCTCGGCAAGGTTAGGCACGACCGTGACGCCCTCGGCCTGCCAGTCGCAGTCGCGGGTCAGCACGATGTTGTGCCGCCCTGGCAGCGGCTTGCCGATCGACTCGAACGTCCGCCGCCCCATGACCACCGGCTTGCCCACCGTAAGCCGCTTAAAGTGCTTGAGGTCAGCCGGAAGGTGCCAAGGAAGCGCGTTGTCCCGCCCGATGACGCCGTTGTCGGCGCGTGCCACGACGAGGCTGAGGATCACACCGCCACCGGTGCGGCGATGGCCGGATGCGGGTCGTAGCCGGTCACAACGACATCCTCGAAGGTGTAATCGAAAATGCTTGCCGGACGGCGGGCGAACTCGAGTTGCGGGACCGGCTTCGGCTCGCGGGCAAGCTGCGTTTCGACCAGATGCGCGTGGTTGAGGTAGACATGGCAATCCGCGCCCATCCACACCAACTCGCCGGGCAGCAGATCGCATTGCTGCGCCAGCATCCGCAGCAGCAGCGCCGCCTCGAAGATGTTGAAGGCGAAGCCAAGCCCGAGGTCGCACGAGCGCTGGTAAAGAATGCCCGACAACCGCCCGTCACCGACAAAATACTGGTAGGTCATATGGCACGGCGGCAGCGCCATCCGGTCGAGTTCGGCGACGTTCCAGCCGGTGAAGATGTGCCGCCGCGAGTTCGGGTTATCGCGGAGCCCGGCGACGAGCGCGGCAATCTGGTCGATCCCGACGGTATCGCGGGTAAAGCTGCCCTCTCCGCTGGGCGTATATTTTGGCCAATGCCGCCACTGCGAGCCATAGACCGGACCGAGATCGCCCCACTGCGCCGCGAACGCGTCGTCGTTCAGCAACCGCGCTTCGAACGCCTCGCGCTCGAGCACCTCGCCGGTCGCCTTGCGATATTTGTCGAGCGGCCAATCGGTCCAGATATGGATACCCTGCCGGACCAGCGGCACGATGCTGGTATCGCCGCTCAAAAACCACAGCAGCTCGCGCACTGCGGTCTTCCAATACACGCGCTTGGTGGTCAGGACCGGCACGCTGCCGCCGCCCAAGTCGAAGCGCAGCGTTTCGCCGAACAGCGCGCGCGTGCCGGTGCCGGTGCGGTCGCTGCGCGAAACACCGTGTTCCCAGACACGGCGCAGCAGATTGAGATAGCTAAGCTCGCCGGTCTGTACGCTACCTCCAGATTGTGGATCGGACGAATTATGTTTCGAAGCTGTATCGATCATGGTATCCGTTGACCAGATGGGGAGTTCATGTTGGCCTGCGTCGACTACACTGATTGCACCGCCACTGCCACTAACGCGGCATGGACCCAAACGCGGGGGTTCGTGCACGCGCGGTGCACACCACTTGCGGCTCTTTTCGAACACCTGCGCTTAGGCCGTTGCGGTCAGGCCGCCGGCTCCACCGATCGGACCTGGTGACGTAACGGCGCTCGACCCCGCGCCGCCGCCGCCGCCAGGTTCCGAGGCTGCCCCGGTGTCACTTGCCTGAACGCAAACGGCCCTCCCCGTCTGCACCAGAGTGGCGCCGGGGCGGCCGAACTACGTGCTGACCGGCATCGCCCTGCCAGCGCTAGCCGTACTGCATACCTGCACGCATGAGCTGTTGCTCATCGTCGCCGCTGGTATCGCCCTGTCGAGCATCGACGACCTCGCCGTCGACCTGGTGTACTTCGTCCGGCGGCTTTGGCGCGCCGGCATCGTGTACCGGCGGCATCGGCGGTGGCGCGTTGAGGATCTGCCCAGCGGCGATGTGGGCTGGATGGCGATCATCGTACCCGCGTGGGATGAAGCCGCGGTCATTGGCGCGATGCTGCGCGACCTGACGGCGCGGCTTGCCTATCCGAATTACCGCGTGTTCGTCGGAGTCTACCCCAACGATCCCGCCACGGCAGCAACGGTGGTCGCCGTTGGCGACAGCCGCATCGCGTTGGTCACCTGCAGTCGGCCAGGCCCGACCACCAAGGCCGACTGCCTCAACCATCTCTGGCGCGCCGTGCTGGCGGACGAGGTTGCGGCGGAGCGGCGCTACAAAGCCATCGTGTTGCATGATGCGGAGGATGTCGTCCATGCCGCCGAGCTGTCGGTATTCGATCATCTGATCCCCAGGCTGGCGATGGTGCAGCTGCCGGTCGCGCCGCTGGTCGATCGCGGCTCGCGCTGGGTCAGCGGCCACTACCTCGACGAGTTTGCCGAGGCGCATGCCAAGGACCTCATTGTCCGCGAGGCGATCGGCGCGGCGATGCCGAGCGCCGGGGTCGCCTGCGCGGTCGCTCGCGACATGCTGGCCAAGCTTGCCGGGCAAGGCGAGCCGTTCGACGCGGCCTGCATGACCGAAGACTATGAACTCGGCATCCGCATAAAGGCGCTTGGCGGGCGCGGCGCGCTCGTCCGGTTGCGCTGCGGCGATGGGCGCGAGCTGGTCGCCACGCGCGAGCATTTTCCCGCGACGCTGGATGCGGCGCTGCGTCAAAAGACGCGCTGGTTGACTGGCATCGCGTTGAGCGGCTGGGACCGCCTCGGCTGGCCCGGCGGCTGGGCCGACCGCTATATGCTGATGCGCGACCGCAAGGCGATCGTCAGCGCGCTGCTTGCCTTGGCGGGATACGCGACCGCGGCGCTTGTGCTGGTCGACTTGGCGGTGGTCCATGCCGTTCCGGCCACACGCGCTTTCGGCCCGCTAGCGCCAACAGGGTCGGTGCTGGCGACGTTACTGGTGATCAACGCCGTCGCGCTCGGCTGGCGGCTGGGCATGCGTGCGGGCTATACCGCAGGCGCGCACGGCTGGCGCGAGGGCGCTCGCGCCGTGCCCAGGATCATCGTCGGCAACCTGATCAACGCCGCCGCCGCGCTGCTCGCGCTACGCCGTTACCACCGCATCGTTACCGGCCGGGCGACGCCGGTGTGGGACAAGACAGCGCATAAGTTTCCTGGCCTGTGACGCCAAACGGCCGCACCGGGCGGCCGCTGCGCGCGCTGGCGATGCTGGCAGCGTTGCTCGCCGGCTGGATCGCGGGGCGTTGGCCGATGTTGCAGACCAGCGTGGCGGCGGCGGTCGCTCGAGCGGAGCGGGCCCAGCTGCTAGCTGATGCCGCTGACCGACCTTCGCCAAAATATCGCGTGGCGAGCTTCCATGTTGCTGACGGCAGCACCGAAGCCGGTCCACATACAGCCGCCGGCGTTCCGTACAGCACCAGTAGCGGAGCAGCTCCAGCACCGCCTGAAACGATCAGCGAACTGGCGCGAGCAACG
>CAXTTR010000149.1:659-7481 GCA_964247215.1 uncultured Sphingomonadaceae bacterium | reverse complement strand
GTTCGGCGTCGGTTGCGAACGGGTCATCGGCTTCGATGCCGAACATATCGAGGTCGAGCATGAAGCAGGGTGCGAAATCGAGCTCCGCGGCGGATGACTCGCGGGTAGGAACAAATGCCACCGCGCCCTCGCGGCCGAACCACAGATGGAGATTATGGTGCAAACGCGGCTCCGGACGCCACGGCGCGGCCAGTATGATTTTGGCAGCAATGGGTGCGTCTGGATTAGAGAGATCGAGTGCCAGCACATCGAGCTGAAGCAGCCGGGCCAGCTTGCCGCGAAGCGCCCGCAAGCCGACATCGTCGAACGCCTGGCCGACGATGACCAACTGCCGCTCGGGCAGAAACACGGCGTCATCCGGCCCGTCGCTCAACAGCTCGAAGCTGGTCCTGACGCTGGCTGTGAAGCACGGCTGACTAGGATCGATTCCGAGAGCGACGGCAAGCCGCTCGAGAAAGAGGCACCGTAGGATGTGACCGGTGGAACGATAAATGACTTCGACAGGACGGACTTGCATAGCTTCAATCTCTTCGCGGTGTGGCGCAGCCGTAATCGGCGACGGAGCGGGAGCGACTTTTCATCATCCCATCCAACTCATTCCTTCCACGAACCTTGCACTCCTCGACTGCGTCCTTCCGCGATTCGCTGATGTCGAAGCCGGTCGACGATCGGTTGCCACCCACTTAAAATGGGAATTCTATTGCTGCAGCGTTGGGCTGATCATTTGGCGCAGCGCGAGCCGTAGGATTGCGCTCGGCAAGAGTCCGTGCCGCGCCGATGCTGTCAGAACCGACTGATATTCATCCCAGCTCAACCGAACGGTCAGCCGCTCGCTCAACTTCTGACTTGGCATTTTCCCACTCCTGCTTCCGACGCAAAAGCCGATCCGGAGCAAACACGTCATCGAGCCGATCCAATCCCCTGGCGCTGACATCCCGCACAGCAAATGGGCCGGTCTGTGCCGCCGTCATCAGACCCGTTTCCAAGCGATGGCTAAGAATATCGGCCAAGCTGCGTGCTGATCACTCCGGAGGCGCGCTCTGCAGCCCGAGACATTGCGGACCGAGCTCTCGATAAACGTCGCCTCGGTGTGTGACGCGCCAGCTATCGGCCCCTCCCGCCAGCTGGCCTCGATCGCGGCGACGACGGTCCGTCGCTGGTTGGGGCTTTGTTGCGCGGCGTTGCAAGCAAGGCATGCGGCGGCACTCCCGCTCCGACCGTCGCTGCCCGCGCCGGCGATGCGGCTGGTTTTGGCTTCGAGCGCCGGCCGGCTTCGAGGATCGCACGAAGCCTTGCTGGGTCTGATTTAACGGCGGTGAAGGTGTCCAAAGAGCGGAGCGTGTCCGCCACCGTTGGCAAGTCTTGAGGAGCACTGATGATTAGCAGCTCGCGGCTGGCGAACGCCCCATGTTCTGCGGACTTGCCCGGTGGAACCGTCGCGGGAATAAGCCTTGCCTGATCGCTGCGGTCGCGAGCATCCTCAGCTTCGGCCAGCAGGTTCGGCCTGTTTTGGCTTTCGCAAGCGACGGGTAACGCCGAGTTGCCTGCTTCGGCGCGCTCTTGGATCTCGGCCGACGATGCTGCCGCTGCTTCTGTAACCGCCGCCTGCACCGTGTTCCGAGCCTCCTTTTTCTTGAGTGCCGCGGCTGTCTCGCTAACAAGCTGCGCCTTCTCGCTACTTTCGATACGCTTCAGCGCGCACTGTATTGCTTCCTCAATCCTTGCTTCCCGCCGTTCCCGATCCAGGGTGTCCTGCCTTAGCCGTTCGGCAATTTCGCGCTGCTCGATCGACCGTTGCGCCTGTAGCGCCAAATCGTCGGCCAGCTGCTCGGTTGCGTGTCTTGCGGCATCCTTGGTGTGCTCGGCTGCGATGCGGGCAGCCTCGGCCCGAACATGCTCAAATGCGATGATCGCGGCCGCCTCGCGCTGCGCCATCTGAGCTCGTTCGACCGCAAGGCGATCTGCCGCGGCTTGCCTCTGAACCGCCAACTCGCGTGCAGCGCGCGCGGCGAGGAGCACGCGGCGTGCGTCGGCATCTAACGCCTCGCGCTGCTTCGCGAGATGAAGCACGGTGAGCTGGTCGCGCATACGGTTGAGGCTATCCATCGCGACCCTCACTCGAGCGCGTGCACCCTGGAGCTTCTTGATCGCGACTGCGCGATACATGGCAACATCGCGATCAAGCCTGGACAGTTCTGCGACAACGACGCCGAGGCGATGAGCCATGTCGGCCAGTCGGCGACGCAGCGCAGCTTTGGCAGCGGCCGCCGCACAATCCACGTCACGTTGTGCGGCGGCTTCGGCGCGCCGGCGGGCAGTCGCGACCGGACCGCGCTTGGTGTTACCCGGCGCGACGAGGCCACGCGCGGCTCGTGATTGCGCGGTCCACCCCGGCGCTCGACCCAGCGCCTGCCGCTCGTCGTCATCACCGTTGCAATATGATGTCGCATCGCGCGTAGGCCCGCTGGGCTATCGATGCTGGCAAGTCTTGATACCCCGAACGACCATTCGTACGGCGCGAGCTGCTCGACCGGACGCAACGTCAGAACGACGTGAACGTGAACATTGCGCTGGTCGCCCCCCGGATCGGGCTTGTGCAGAGACGCAACATAGCCCGCTCCGGCCTGGTCGAGCGGTTTGACGATTGCCGCCATAGCCGCGGCTTGCGACGCGGCCGGCAGGCTTGCGTCGATGGCGACGATGGCGTGGTAGAAAACGATCGCGTTCGCGCGGCCGAGCCGCTCGAATGCTTCGAGCGCGTCGAAACAGGTACCGATCTCCGCGACCGTCGCGCCCAGGTTCGATAAGATCGCACCCTCGATCTCAACGAGCGCGTCGCGACGCGTGATGTAGACGACCTTAGTGTGCGCCTCACCTGACCTCCACACCTTTGGCCGCGGCTGGCCTCGGGCCTTGCGACCGCTCTGCCACTCGCGTCCGGAGCCGAACCCGCGGCTTGTCCACTGCAGGAAGACCTCGCGAAGCTGACCGCCGGGCTGGCTCGGGCGGACCGCCGATCCCGTGCCGGACGTATGATGGTTGAAGCTTTTTCGGCTCGTCGCACGGGGCCGCTTGGGGCGCTGTTCAGGGCGCACCTCGACTCGAAAATGCCGATAGGCGAGCGCCGCCATCTCACGGTCTTCAGCGCGGCGCCGCTTCTTCCAGGCCGCGTGACTGCGTCGTTCATCGGTCTTGTCCTGCAATCGGGTCGCGGTATCGGCACTGCGCTGGTCGCGCGCCTCACGACCCGCGCGGTGCCGTGCCCGATGAGCTTCAGCCATTGCCGCGGCACGGACTTCGGGGCTCTCGGCCCAGCTTAGCGAAGGCGACCCTTGCACCATCACGTTCCATTTCGGTCTGACGAGGGGGAGGGGGGTGGTGGCCAGGGGCCTTTTTCCCTGGTTGCGGGAACAAACCTTTGACGCGCACCACCATCCCCCCTCTCACTTCGACCTTCTAACCGTCCAACTTCCGGCAATCTGGCAACCCACCGCATGCTCTCCCTGCTGCCGGCAAAGTCGTCGGTTCGGCGACAACTTGCGGATGTAGGTGCGCCTAGATGGCCATCCGATCACTCGTCGGCTTCATGGGATCGGCCGCCCATGAGACCACTGAGCGGGCGACGCCTGGCTCCTAGCTTCATCGGTTCGGCGATCTCGTTCGCGAAGCCAGCCACAGGCGTATTGGGGTCACCAGATTAGTTCGCTGTGCGACGATAACGAAGCGGGATGAATGAGCCCGCACTTTCGGAACTCGACCGGCTTAAGGTCGTGGTCGACAGGCTGGCCGCCGACCCTCGTCTCCACGAGCCGCCTGCGCCGCCCGCTGCGCTGCCGGCGGCAGCGACAGTCATGCATCAGCGGTATGCCGAGGCCGCTCGGATCTTCGGCCCGAACCGCGCTGGCCGTGTTTTCGAATTCGGGTCGCTTGCAGAGCTGCATTCCTATCTGCATCTCGATGCGCTGGCCGTGGCGGGCCTGGAAGCATCGCCAACGGTCTATGCGCTACACATCGGTGAAGCCGCGATCGCGCTTGATCAGCCGCTAGGAGCCGGGGTGATCTGCTGCGTCATATTCTTCGCCAGCCCGGCGAAGCCGAACGCTGGTCGCGGGCTGGTGCACGGGCTCGCCTTACCGCTGCAGCGGACGTCTACCATGCGGAGGTCGCGGCGTTCGTTGCATGGGACGAGCGCAGGCCGATTGACCGGCGTCGCTGGCGCACCCGGCCGTCAACCGTCCGGCAGCGCTGGCTGATCTCGCTCATCGAAGTCGCGACGGGGCTGGGTGCGCCCGAACTTAATCGCCGCGGTAATGCTTTCGACTGGATCCGGGAGCACGGCGGCCATCCCCGCTTTGCAATCGAGATCCGGGATGGCGAGGACCGGCACGATGGCCGATAATCCTGGCGCGCGTTCGTCCAGCGGGGAGCCGAAGCTGATCGACCTGCGGGTGCTGGAGATTACTGTAGGTCAACTTATCGACCAGCTGATCGGGCTTTCTTTCGCAACCTCCGATCTCGAAGATGCTGCAACGCCAGATCTCGATGGTATTTTGAGATTGTCGGCCTGGATCAGTTAAAACATCGACACAGCTTCGAGTACATTGGCCAGTCTTGAAGAGGCTCTCAACTCCTTGGGAAGTGAATAGGAATCGGACAACTTGTCATAATCTTCAAAACACGTGTTTACTTACGTCGGTGTTGGGCCGCGCCACAAGATGAGGCTCGACACCGACACTGTCAGTCCTTCACTCGAAATGAGTAATTATGCATCGGATTTTTGAGGCGGCGGACGTCGCTCAGATCATCGACCAGAAGATCGCAGAGGCGATCACTGGCATAAATCACATTAGCGCCGCTGAGGCGGCGTTCGCGACATGGGGATCTGGATTGGCGGCGAGTTCGTGCTACGCGCAATTGCCGGCGGCCTGGATCGAAGACCCACTGGTGTTTTTCATCGATCCAATCGACCTGACAGACGTCAAAGCAATGACGGCCCGACTCGAGCAGATGGTGATCGCGACGCGCGACCCCGATGCGATCCAATGCATCCTGAATGCCGCGGCGTTCGCGCGACCGGCCTTCAACGTCGATCGAGCAGGTAAGCAGACTCCGATCCGTGAAAACCGTTACCGGCTGATCGAAAGTCTGGGCGAGCTTGCAGCGCAACTGGTGACGATCGGTAGCGTCGATCCGATCTTTGTGAACTCCTTGCTTGGTGGCTTCCTGCGAAGGGCGATCGAGGTTGCGCTTTCCAACCCCGAATTGGATGAAGCCTTGGCGCTAGCTCTTGTCTGTCAGATGACGATTGTCTGGGGATTCCACGACAGCCAGATGTGCGCTTCCCGGATGTTCAATTGCGTCTGGGTTACTGATGAGGAGGGTAATCACAAAAAGGCCAGCCTGACCGTTTCCGCGCGGCGATTTGAAGCTAGGCTGGAACTCAAGAAGACTGTCCTGGCTTATTACGCCTTTCAAACAGCATCCCATTTTCAACAGGTAAAGGGGCAGAGAGTACCAACGGCGAGCTACATCGAGAAGAGAGCCGCGGAATGCGGAGTATTGGACATTGCTCATACGCTGCTGAACGATATCGTCCGCCTCAAACCTGCTCAGCCTGGAACAAAGATCGAGCGCGAGATCGACCAGTCCTGGTCGGATTTGCTTCACGAGCACGACCGGCACTTTGCGAGCACCGAGCGCGCTCTGTTCCCACGGCAGATGGATCAGACGCTCACATTGAGCGATCGGCTTCGTCAGCAAGCGGGCTTGCCGCAAGTCGCAAAGTCAAGGCAGGGCAAAGGTCGTTCGTCGAAGCCTACGCAAAAACTTTTCTCGCGGCGGCGGCTCGACCTCGCGGCAATCAAATACGATGCGAGCGCGCTCGAGTATATGGCGGTGTTGCTGATCGATTTTGTCGAAATGAGCGACGACGTAGAAACCCTGGTCGGTAAAATCGCGGCGGAAACTGCCGGTCGCCAAATCACCTGCACCTATGCGCCTGGCCGATATCGGGCACCCCCAACGCAATATGTCGGACATGGCCCGAACTCCAACACGGTGACCGTAACCGCGTTACTCCGCGTCTATCGCGCGGTCATCATTCAAGACCCGAACCACTTCACTATCGATTATGCGGAGCGCGACACCCAGCGCGCGCTGGACCTCTCGCATTCTCCAGCGCAACGCTTTGCTGAAGGCATCTCGAAACACTACGACCGCAATTCACCTGCGACGCTCGCCGAAAAAATTCCAGACTTCAATCCGTACGAATATTTTTCCTCTTCACTGACGAGGACTGCGACCGCGCCCGATCAGAGCCGGTTAGGTCGGCCTGCGATCGAACGTGCGATGACCGTGCGCCGGTGGCAGATCGCCAATCCAACGAGCGCCGATCCGCAAATGCTGACGACTGTCAGGCAACGGCTTCACATGCCGCCAGCGGCCGCGACGGAGGAGACAACGCGTGCGCGGGTTGGCCGGAGACTGTGTAGGCTGAAGCTTGTCAACGACCGTCTGAGGAAGTGCACACCTGCCGCCTGACGTAATCGGGTCAAGACCATCTTGTTGGTTAAGACTGGGCGGTGTGGAAGCTCCTGTTGGATGGGGACAAAATTGTCACAATATTAGTAATCATCTATAAGTTGGTACCGTCAACTTCATCTCCAGGCTTTGTCCGTTGAGCTGCACTTTTTAGTAACCGTCTGCTCAATTCCGATCGCTCCAGCCGGCACATCGATGTGGAGGGCTGGCTTGAGTACACGCACTGCTCGGTGTCAATCGGCGCGGGATTTTGACCCCGGATCGGCTTCCAACATTGACCCC
>CAXTTR010000149.1:0-649 GCA_964247215.1 uncultured Sphingomonadaceae bacterium | reverse complement strand
GTCGATGAAGTTCAGGTCTTCAAGCGGACAGGGAGCGTAGGAATATCGGGAACGCCATCAATACCCGCGAGCACCTGATTACGGGCCAGCTCGCGGTAGGACTTCATGGTGTTGCTACTGACCTGGCCGCGCTTGCCTTCGCCGTCCCGCTCGACCTGCATCAGCCAGCGTGTAACCGCCTCGCGGACGTCCATCTCGACCGAGCCAGTGACAATGCCCATCGTTGCGAGCATCTCGGCGCGCTTGCCGGATAGCCAGATCTCGGCCTCGGCTTTGGTCGCATGGGTCTTGGTAACGGTGACCGGATTACCTGTCGCCGTCAGCCGGGACGGGTGCGGGATGCGCGCTTCCCAGGTAACTATGGCCTTACGACCTTTCAGCGGCGGGTAGTCACGACGACGGACCGAGCCACGGGTAGCCATTGCCGACTTATAGCCCGCGATGAAAGTTGCGCGCCAGTCGTGACGAGGCCTCGAGCTTTGACGCGGCCCGAGGCCGTTTGGTCAGCTAGTCTGGTAGCGGGTTCTCGTGGCGCTTTGGCGGCGGATCGCCGTGCCGAGTAAGCCAAAGCCGCCGGCGATCATGAGCCAGGTCGACGGCTCGGGAACTGCGGTCATGGTCAGCGTTCCAAGCGTGCGGCCGTCGACCG
>CAXTTR010000148.1:0-7495 GCA_964247215.1 uncultured Sphingomonadaceae bacterium | reverse complement strand
GCGAAGTAGAGCGAGAACGCCGAATAGACGTACCAGTCGTACCACTCGACGAGGTTGCCGATCGAACCGCCGACGACCGAGCGAATGCTGGCGGCGGCTGTCATGCCAAGCAGCTATTAAAGCTGGGGTAAAGGCGGTTAGCAGTTCGGTGCGGACGACTTTGATCGGTCGCCACCGGCTAATTGGCCAGCGGGACCGAGTCAGTGGGCGCGGTGGCAGGCTTCGGCGCTACCGGCGCGAGCGGCCTGGCGATGCCGTTCGGCACCAGCTGCACGCCCGCAGCCGAAGCAGGAGCGCCGCGCGTCGTCGTGGTGCTGGTCGTCGTCGTCTTTGCCAGGCTCGTATCGATGACATGCGCGCGCTTGCCGGTCGCCGCCAGCACGGCAAGGAGGATGCTCGTCGCAATGAACATGCCAGCGAGGATCGTCGTCGAGCGCGTCAGCAGGTCGGCCGCGCCGCGCGCGGTCAGCATGCCGCCGGCGTTACCGCCGCCGATGCCAAGCCCGCCGCCTTCCGAGCGCTGCAGCAGGATGACGCCGACCAGCGCCAGCGCGATCAGCGCATGAATGACGAGGATAAAGGTGGTGAGCATGCGGGTGAAGGCTTTCGCGGGCGTAAATGGTTACGGCGCGATGTAGCGGCGGCGCGGGTGTTGTGCAACTTTCAGCGCGAGGTCTCCTGGGCCGCTTCGCCTATCCGGTACAGGTGCAGCGTCGGCGGCAGTACCTCGGGCACACGTCCAGCGATCAACGCCCGGAACACCTCGACGCCATGGAGCAGGCTGCGACTGCTGAACGGCTTGTGCAGGCACGCGAGCGCCAGCCCGGTGCCGTCGGCGCGCGGGCAGGTGCCGGTGAGAAACATCGCGGGCACGCCGAGCTGTTGAAGCGCGGCGGCGACATCGAGGCCGCTCTCGCCGTCGGCCAACCTCACATCGATGAGCGCCATGTCGGGACGGGTTGCCGTCGCAATGGCTACTGCCTCGCGCTGGTGATCGGCGAGACCGACGACATCATACCCGGCACAGGACAGGATCTGCTCGATCTCCATCGCTACGATCGCTTCATCCTCGACGACGAGAATCTTCATCGATGCGGCGCTGACCTGCGATACGGCTGAGATACCATTAACCTTTGTTAATGCCATAACGTGGAAGCATGTTCCTGGTCGCAGCGCGACCACGTCGATCGTCCTGCGGACCTTTCAGACCAACGCCGTGACGATCCGTGTGCCAAGCCCCGATGCCGCCGAGAGGTCCAGACCGCGAGGTAATCCCGCATCAGCAGCTTCATGTTCGAAACCAACGCCAATAAAGCGTATCGATATCGAAACGGTTCCACGATATCGTGCTCGAACGCGTACCTAATTACATTTGTAAGATCGAGTCATCGGCGCCTGCCATCCAGCATAGGGCCGGAATATGACCCGCTCACCCTGAGCGGGTGAATGGCAGGAGATCCTGCTTCAACTGAACAAGCCGAAAACCAGCCACAGATTCGCAACCGTGATGCCGGCGAACAGCAGCCACGCCGCCGACCGTAACAGCATTGGGCTGGCGAACGGCCCCATCAGCCCTTTGTCGCTGGTAAAGCGGATCAGCGGATAGACCGCAAACGGCAGCTGCGCCGACAGGACCACCTGCGTCAGCACCAGCAGCCTGCCGATCGCATGTTCGCCGAGCCACAGCACGCCAGCGAGCGCCGGGAGTATCGCCAGCGCGCGGGTAATCGCGCGGCGCAACCAGCCGGGGATACGCAGGTCGAGAAAGCCGTCGAGGATAACCTGCCCGGCAACAGTACCGGTGAACGTCGAACTTTGCCCGCTGGCGAGCAGCGCGACGGCGAACAGCGGCGCGGCGACGGCGGCCCCCGTCAGCGGCGTCAGGAGCCGGTACGCAACCTCGATATCGGCGACCCCGGCGTGGCCGCTGAAGTGGAACGTCGCGGCGGCGAGAATCAGGATCGCGGCGTTGATCAAGCTGGCGATCAGCAGCGCGACGATGATGTCGAGCATTGCGAACCGCATCGCCTCGCGCTTCGACGCGAGGTCCGGAGCGACGACGCGCGTCTGCACGATCGACGAATGCAGGTAGAGGTTGTGCGGCATCACCGTCGCACCAAGGATGCCGACCGCGAGGTACAGCGCGTGCGGCTCACGCAGCGCGCTTGCCGACGGCAGCAGCCCGGGCAGGATCGCCGCGAGGCTCGGCTGGGCTATCGCCAGTTGCACCGCAAAACACAGCGCGATGGTCAGCACCAGCGCCAGCACGATCGCTTCGAGGCGGCGAAATCCCCTGCCCTGCAGCCCGAGCACGAACAGCGTGTCGAGCCCGGTCAGCACGATCCCGAGCCACAATGGCAAATGGAACAGCAGCTTGATCGCCAGCGCGCTGCCGAGCACCTCGGCGATATCGCAAGCGATGATGGCGATCTCCGCCAGTACCCATAGCAGCCGCGTCGTGGCGGGCGAGTAGCGGTCGCGCGCGGCCCGGGCGAGATCGACGCCGCCGGCGATGCCGAGCCGGGCGCTGAGCGTTTGCAGCACGATCGCCGCGAGGCTCGAGATCATGACCACGAACAGCAGCGCATAGCCGTAGCGCGACCCCGCCTCGATATCGGTCGCCCAGTTGCCCGGGTCCATGTACCCGACCGAGACCAGCAGCCCTGGGCCGGAAAAGCGCAGCAGCTTCTGCAGCCAAGACAGCCCGGCAGGCATCGCGACCGATCCCGCCACGTCGAGCGGACTGAACGGCGTCGGCGAGGCTGACCTCGCCGCGCCCGGCGTCAGCTCAGGCGGCGGCGTCATCTACGCCGCGTCGGCAACGCAGCCCGACGCTGCCTCGATGATCGCCAGCAAGCTTGCCGCCTTCAGGCTTGCCCCGCCGACCAGCGCGCCGTCGACATGGCCGAGGCTGAGCAGACCGGCGGCGTTGCCCGCATTGACCGAGCCGCCGTACAGAATCGGCACCCCCGCACCGACCTGCGCGCGGATCGCGGCGTGCATCGTCGCGACATCGCCGAGCGTCGGGATACGCCCGGTGCCAATCGCCCAGACCGGCTCATAGGCGACGATCAGCTGCTCGCGCGCGTCGGGCAGCGAGCCCGCGAGCTGGCTTGCGACGACCGCCAGCGCATCGCCGCGATCGCGCTCGGCCCCGGTCTCGCCAACGCAGAGGATCGTCGTCAGCCCCGCCGCCAGCGCCGTCGTCGCCTTGGCGCGCGCTGTCGCGTCGGTCTCCCCGCCGTCGGCACGCCGCTCGCTATGGCCGATGATGACCATGGTCGCGCCCGCATCGAGCAGCATCGCTGCCGAGACATCGCCGGTATGCGCGCCCTGCGTGTTCGCGTGCACGTCCTGCGCGCCGATCGCCACCCGGCTGCCCGCCGTAGTCCGCGCGGCGCGCTCGAGCAATGTGAACGGCGGGCAGATCGCGACGTTGACATGCGCTGGCCAACGCCCCCGCGCGACAGCGGCGATCTCGGCGAGCACCTCGCCAATGCCGTGCATCTTCCAGTTTCCGACGATCCACATGCGCGGCTGGTTAACCAGCGCGGCGGAACGGTGCAAGCGTTGGTAGTCCGACGCGACCGTACCGCTTGCCGCCACCGCCCTGCGCTCGCTATGGAACCTGCATGCTGCACCGCGCAGCCGCGTCGTATAGGTTCTCATGATCACATTCATTCGCAAGGCGCTGACCTCGTGGTTCGCGCTCGGGCTGCTCGGGCTGGTGCTGCTGGCGTTCGCGGTGACCGGCATCGGTGACCCGTTCAACACCAAGGGCGCGGCGCGCGGCTCGACGCTGGCGCGGGCGGGTGACAACGACATTACCGAGCCGGCGTTCCTGTCGCAGTACGACCGCATCCTCCGCCAGGCACGGCAGTCCAGCCCCAAGCTGACCGCGCAGGACGCCGTCGCGCAGGGCGCGGTCGGCCAGGTGCTCGAACAGATGATCGGCGCGAGCGCGCTCGAGAGCTTCGGCGCGAAGAACGGCCTCGCGGTCAGCGACCGCGCCGTCGACGGCGAGATCGCCAGCATTCCGGCGTTCCAGTCCGGCGGACGCTTCGACGAGCCGACCTACCGCCGCCTGCTCCAGCAGCAGCACATCTCGGAGCGCGAACTGCGCGACGGCATGCACGGCGACCTCATCCGCAAGCTGCTGCTGACGCCTGTCGGGGCGGCGACGCAGGTTCCCGAAAAGCTTGCCGAGCCGTATGCCGCGTTGCTGCTCGAGACGCACAGCGGCGCGATCGCGACGGTCCCGGCCGCCGCGATGCCCGCGCCGCCCGCCCCGACGCCGGCGCAACTCGCCAGCTATTACGCGGCGAACGCGGCGCGCTTCACCATCCCCGAGCGCCGCGGCTTCCGCTATGCGCTGCTCGACCGCGACGGGCTGGCCGCAAGCGTGCCGGTCACCGACGCCGACGTGCAGGCCTATTATGACGCCAACCGCGACGCGCTCGGCGGCAGCGAGCAGCGGCAGTTGCTGCAGGTCGTCGTCCCCGATCAGGCGAAGGCGGCCGCGCTCGCTGCCGCGGTGCGCGGCGGCAGCAGCTTTGCCGCCGAGGCCGCCAAGCTCGGTTTTGCCGCCGCCGACATCGATCTCGGGCTACAGTCGCAGGCGAAGCTTGCCGCCGCGACCAGCGCCGATGTCGCCAAAGCGGCGTTCGCGACACCGGTGGGCAAGGTGATGGACCCGGTCCAGTCGAGCTTCGGCTGGCACGTCGCGCAGGTCACCAAGGTAATCCCGCCCAAGGTCCGCAGCCTCGCCGATGCCAGGCCCGAGATCATCAAGGCGTTGCGCCAGACCAAGAGCGAAGCGGCGCTTGCCGACGCGGTCGCCAAGATCGAGGACGCGCTGAGCAGCGGTACCAGCTTCGCCGACGCCGCCAAGGCGCACGGGCTGACGGTGCTCGCGGTGCCGCCGGTGCTGCGCGACGGGCGCAACCCCGATGTGCCCGCGTATGCGCTGCCCGCGGGCGCGCTGCCGGTCGTCGCTAAGGCCTTTGACGCCGACCCTGCCGACGGCGCCTCGGTGCAGCAGCTCGGCAAGGACCAGTTCGCGATGCTCGAACTCGGCAACATCGTGCGGCCGACGCCGGTACCGCTGGCGAAGGTTCAGGAGGTCGTCACGGCGCAATGGACCGCCGAGCAGCGCGTCGCCGAGGCCAAGCGCACCGCTGACGCGATTGTCGCCGCGGTCAACAAGGGCACGCCGCTCGATGCCGCGCTCGCCGCGCACCAGCTGCCGCCCGCCAAGCCGCTCGCCGGCCGCCGCATCGACGTCAGCCGCCAGCCGCAGGTGCCCGATCCGGTCAAGCTGTTCCTGACGCTCCCCGCCGGCGCGACGCGCAGCCTGCAAGCGCCGCAGGGTGCAGGGTTCTACGTCGTCCACGTCGCCACCGTCGCGCCTGGCGACCCGGCGCTGCTGCCGCAACTCGCCGCCAGCGCCCGCGGCGAGTTCGCCCAGAGCGCCCCCGACGAGATCGCCGCCGCGTTCGCCAAAGCGGTCGAGCGCCAGGTTGGGACCAGCCGTAATCCGACGGCGGTGGCGGCGGTGACGCAGCGGCTGCTGGGTAACGGGGCGAAGTGAGCGGCGGCGGCGGTACCGCTCGGCCAGATGTGCTTGGGCGAGCGCTGCAACCCTCACCCGCCGCCCCAGCGCAAGCTGGGGCCCATGTCCGGATAGCAGCGCACTTGTGCCGAGGTGGGCCCCAGCTTGCGCTGGGGCGGCGGGTGCAGGTGGGCGGGTTCAGCATAAGCGTGCAAACCAATGCCTGACCTTTTCCCGCCTCTCCCCGCCTTCGCCGCCAGCTACGCCACCGGCGCGGCGCAGCTTGTGTGGACGCGCATCATCGCCGACTGCGAGACGCCGGTGTCGGCGATGCTCAAGCTCGGTGAGGCGGGCAGCGGCGCGTTCCTGCTCGAATCGGTCGAGGGCGGCGCGGTGCGGGGGCGCTATTCACTGCTCGGGCTCGCCCCCGACCTCGTTTGGCGCGCCACCGGCAACCACGCCGAGGTCAACGCCGACTGGGCCACCGACCGTGCCGCGTTCCGCGCCTGCGCCGGCGACACGTTGAGCGAACTGCGCGCGCTGGTCGCCAGCTGCCGGATGCCGGTACCGCCCGAACTGCCGCCCGCGCTCGCCTGCCTCGTCGGCTATATGGGGTTCGAGGCGGCCGGGCTGGCCGAGCGCCTGCCCGCGCCCAAGGCCGATGTGCTCGGCGTCCCCGACCTGCTGTTCGTCCGCCCGACGCTGCTGCTCGTCTTCGACCGGCTTAAGGACGAGCTGTTCCTGGTCGCGCCGGTATTCCCCGGCAAGGTTGGCGCGGCCGCCGCGTACGCGCGTGCCGCCGAAGCCATCGACACCGCCGCCGCCAAGCTCGGCCAGCCGGTGCCGCCCGCTACGCGCCATGCCGCGCCGCTGCCCGACGGCCAGCCGCAAGCCATGCTGCCGCCCGCGCGCTATGCCGCGATGGTCGACACCGCGCAGGACTACATCGCCGCGGGCGACATCTTCCAGGTCGTGCTGGCGCAACGCTTCACGGTCGAGTTCCCGCTGCCGCCGCTCGACCTGTACCGCGCATTGCGGCGGATCAATCCGTCGCCGTTCCTGTACTTCCTCGACCTGCCCGGCTTCGCGCTGATCGGCTCGAGCCCGGAGATTCTCGTGCGCGTCCGCGACGGCGAGGTCACCATCCGGCCGATTGCCGGGACACGACCTCGTGGACGCGACGCCGTCTTGGACGCGCGGCTTAGGGACGAACTGCTGGCAGACCCCAAGGAACTTGCCGAACACCTGATGCTGCTCGACCTCGGCCGCAACGACGTCGGGCGCGTCGCCGCCCCCGCCAGCGTCGTCGTCACCGACAAATACGGCGTCGAGTTCTACAGCCACGTCATGCACATCGTCTCGAACGTCCGCGGCACGCTCAGTCCAGAGAAAGACGCCATCGACGCGCTGCTCGGCGGCTTTCCGGCAGGCACGGTCAGCGGCGCGCCCAAGCTCCGCGCCATGGAGATCATCCACGAGCTCGAATCCGAAAAGCGCGGGCCGTACGGTGGCGGCGTCGGCTATTTTTCCCCCGACGGTGCGCTCGACAGCTGCATCGTATTACGCACCGCGTTGGTCAAGGACGGCGTCATGCACGTCCAGGCCGGTGCCGGCATCGTCGCCGACAGCGTCGCCGACGCGGAACAGCGCGAGTGCGAAGCGAAGGCCGGCGCGCTGATCGCAGCGGCAAAGGCAGCGATGGCGCTGGCGGGGGAAGCAAGGTTCGGGCAGTGAGTTCGGCCAAGGCTTGACAAGCCTTCGTCGCGAGCCGTTATTCCGCCAATGTCGACGTTCGCCATCTCTCTACCCGAGCCGCTTTATCGATACGTCGAAGCGCGTGCGAAACAGGTAGAGTATAGCGTCGCCGGGTAGCTGCGACGCCGCGCCAGATAGGTTACTGACCTTTGCGCGCTCAGGCGACGCTGCGTGAGGTTGAAGGAGTGG
>CAXTTR010000147.1:4255-7506 GCA_964247215.1 uncultured Sphingomonadaceae bacterium | reverse complement strand
GCGTGCTTCTGTGAGCCGATCTTATCGGTGAAGGTCGAAATCCGCCCGACGGTGTAAGCGCGGACATTGTTGACCTTGGTCTCGACAGTTGCCGCGTAGCGCGGCAAGTCGGAGGTCAGCTGCGCGATCTGCGTGCCGATGACGGTGCCGATCGCCACGATCAGCCCCAGCGCGACGGTCGCGGCGAGCAGCGATGCGGGAACCCGGCCGATGTTGAACCGCCGCAGCAGGTTGACCAGCGGCGCGAGCACGAACGCCAGCAGCAGCGCCAGCGTCACCGGCACGAACACTTCCTTGCCGAAATACAGGATCGTCACCGCGAGGACGAACGTCAGCAGCATGCTCGACACGTCGCTCGGCTGCGTCGCGGTCTCCTCGATCGGTGGCGTGGCAGTGTCGGTCGGTATCGATGCCATCGGTCAGCCCTCAACTATCTTCAGCAGGCGAGTTCACGTCGTGAGCAGCCATTGTAACATAACATCCCGCCGTTCAGATTGAGCCTTGTTCGAGCTCATCAATCGGAATTTCGACGGAATTGCAGCGCCGCCGGGCTTCACGGCAAGTATCATGGACAACATGCCCGCAAGCTGCCACCGGCTCGCGCGTGTGCCCGACGTCGACCCGTGCAGTAAGCCTGATGCGTCGCTCGATACTATCGGCATGCGGCATGTTAGTCGCGGCTCCTGCCATAGCTGACGAATTGCCCGTATCCGAGATCGTCGTCACCGCTCTTCGCGTGCCAAAAGGCGATGCGGCGTACGACATCGTCACGCTCGGGCCGGAGCAGCTGCGGTCGAGCGGCTCGAACCGCATCGAGGACGTGCTGCGCGACGTCGCCGGCTTTCAGCAATACCGCCGCACCGACAGCCGCACCGCCAACCCGACAAGCCAGGGCGCGACACTGCGCGCGCTCGGCGGCAACGCGTCCTCGCGCGCGCTGGTGACGCTCGACGGCGCGCCGCTGGCGGATCCGTTTGCGGGCTATATTCCATGGTTCGCGATTGCACCCGAGCGGCTGGGCGACGTCCGCGTCACCCGCGGAGCCGGGGCAGGCGCTTTCGGCACCGGCGCGCTGGCGGGCACGATCGAGTTGGGCAGCGCCGACCCGGCAACACTGCCTAGACTACAGGCCGAGCTCGACTATGGCAGCCGCACCGCGCTCACCGCCAGCGCGGTCAGCAGCGCCCGGCTCGGCACCGGCGCAATAGCGCTGTTCGGCCGTTACGACCGTGGCGAGGGCTATGTGATCATCCCCGACAACCAGCGCGGTCCCGCCGACATCCCGGCACGCTACGCCCAGGGCAGCCTCGGCATCAACGCGCAAGTGCCGGTGACCGACGACGTGCAACTGCTCGTCGACGCGCTCGGCTTCGAGGATCACCGGGTGCGTGGCATCGACGGCAACACCAGCACGTTGCGAGGCGTCAACAGCAGCGTCCGGCTGCTCGGCACAGGGCGCTGGCAGTGGCAGGCGCTGGCGTACGTGCAGGCCGAGACGTTCGCCAATACCGTCGTGATACTAGACGCGGCGCGCGTGGTCGCGACACCGTCGCTCGACGAGTATAGTACTCCCGCGACCGGGCTCGGCGGCAAGCTCGAACTCCGCCCGCCGCTCGGCAAGACGGTCGAGTTGCGGCTCGGCGTCGACCTGCGCGACGACAGCGGCGTCACCGAGGAGCGCTCGCGCTACCTGCTCGGGCGCTACACACGGCTGCGCAGCGGCGGCGGGCACAATCAGGTCGCGGGCGGTTATGTCGAGGCTTCGGCGACACCAATGGAGCGCCTGACTTTCACTGCCGGCGGGCGCATCGACCATTGGCGGATCGCGGGCGGCTTCCTGCACGAAATCGACGCGCAGACGCTGGCGACGACAATCGACGAACACCCTGCCGACCGCAGCGGCTGGCAGCCGACCGGACGCGGCGGCATCGCCTTCGACGCGGCCAGCGCCGTCAGGCTGCGCGCCGCCGCCTACCTCGGCTACCGGCTGCCGACGCCGAACGAGCTGTACCGGCCGTTCCGCGTCGGAGCCGACGCTGTCGCCAGCAACAACGCGCTCGGCCTCGAACGATTGAAGGGCGTCGAGGCCGGGGTCGATGTGCATCCGTCGAGCGCGGTACGGCTCAGCGTGACCGCGTTCGCCAACCGGCTCGGCGGCGCGATCGGCAACGTCACGGCCGGGGCCGGTCCGGGCAACTTCCCCGAGGTCGGCTTCGTCGCGGCGGGCGGCGCTTACCGTGTCCGCCGCAACCTCGACGCCATCGTCGTGCGCGGCATCGAGGCGGAAGCGCACGTCACCGAGGGCGCGTGGCGGTTTGATGCCTCCTACGCCTACACGCACGCTCGCGTCCGCGCTTCGGGACTGGCTGCGGCGCTCAACGGCCTGCCGCCGGCGCTGACCCCGTCGCAGCAGGCGAGCGCAACGCTTGGCTGGGTCCCGTGGCCGAGGGCACTGGTGGCGGTGACGGGGCGTTACTCGGGAGCGCAGAACGAGGACGACCTCGGCGCGCGTAAACTGAGCGACGCGGCGACGCTCGACGCGGTGATCGAGCTGCCGGTGGCACGCGGCGTGACGCTGACGCTACGCGCTGAGAACCTGACCGATACGCTGATCGAGTCGGGCATCTCGACCACCGGCATCATCGACCGGGGTACGCCGCGAACGCTGACCGTGGGCGTACGGTTCAGCGGGTAAATCTGTTTCAGATTAGTCGAGTCGCTTACAGTTAACACGCTTCCCCAGCTTACGCTGGGGAAGCGGAAGGAATTTAATGCCGCAGCCACGAAGGGACGCGACTTCAGCCTGTCGGCCCGAGAAATGACTCAGGTGTCAGCCGTACGCAATCCGCTCAGCTCTTCGACAGCTTGTCCAGCTGCGCCTGCAGCGCCGCGAGCTGCGCCTTTACCGCCTCGAGTTCGTCGGCGACCGGCTTACCCTCGGCCTTGACCGGGGTCGCGGCGCGGCCGGTGAGCATGTCGGCCGCCGCCTGGAACATTGCCATGTTCTGCTTCGCCAAGACTTCGAACGGCTTGAAGGCGCCGCCGCCGAACGCGCCGGTGACGGCGTCGCGGAACTGCAGCTGGTGCTTCGAGAACGCGTCCATCGAGGCTTCGAGATAATGCGGCACCATCGCCTGCATTGAATCACCGTACATGGCGATCAGCTGGCGCAGGAAAGGTGCGGGCAGCATCGTCTGGCCGTTGCTTTCGCCCTCCATGACGATCTGCGCCAGTACCGGACGGGTGATGTC
>CAXTTR010000147.1:0-4245 GCA_964247215.1 uncultured Sphingomonadaceae bacterium | reverse complement strand
ACCTGGAACTCCTCACCAGCGCGGGTCATCACTGCAAGATGTTCGAGCGTGATATAGCTCGACGACGCGGTATTATAAAGACGCCGGTTGGCGTACTTCTTGATCACCACCGGGGCCGGCCGGGGCTTCTCGACGAGGTTGCTGCTATTGTCCATGGAAGGTCCCGATCAGCGCGTAAACACTGTGTTTACACCGGCCGTTGCTGCACTGCAACGTGCGCGCGGACCGCATCCGCTGCCGCTGTTCCTGAGCATCGCGGCGGAGGTGACGGCAGGCGATGCGCCGCGGCTGGCGCGGGTGCTGGCGGGCGTGCGGCGGTATCAGGAGCATGCTGCAGTGCGGACGTTGCCAGCGATGCCCGAGGTGGCGCGCATCGGCAGCGTTTGCCTGCGCGATTACGGCGGCGACGGACCGGTTGTCGTGGTCGTGCCGTCGCTGATCAACCCGCCGTACGTGCTCGATCTGGCACCGGGCAACTCGCTGCTGCGCTGGCTCGCGGCGCAGGGGCTGCGGCCGCTGCTGACTGACTGGGGGACACCGGGACCGGATGAACTGGGGCTCGATCTCGAAAGCTGCGTCGCCGAGCGCCTGGCACCGCTGCTCGCCGGACTCGACACCCCGCCCATGCTGCTCGGCTATTGCCTCGGGGGCACGCTGGCCTTGGCGGCAGCAGCGCTGGTGCCCGTGACCAAGCTCGTCCTGTTAGCGGCACCGTGGCACTTTGCCGGCTACGGCGAGGACGCGCGCGCGTCGATGGCGACGTTGTGGACGGGAATACAGCCTGTCGCCGCCGCGCTCGGCAGCGTGCCGATGGAGTTGATCCAGCCAGCGTTCTGGCAGCTCGATCCGGCGGGGCTGGTAGCAAAATACGAACGGCTGGCGAGTGCCGATACCGAGTCCGTCACCGCCTTTGCCGCGCTCGAAGATTGGGCAAACGACGGTCCGCCCCTGCCGCTCGGGGTGGCGGCGAGCCTGTTCGAACGGCTGTATGCGGCGGACCTGCCCGGACGCGGCGAGTGGCGTGTCGGAGGCGAGCGGATCGACCCCGCCAAGCTAGGCGTGCCGGTCCTCGACATCATCTCGACGATCGACCGCATCGTTCCCGCGGCCGCTTCAGCCAGCATAGGGCAGCGGCTCGAATTCAAAATGGGCCATGTCGGCATGGTTGTCGGTAGCCGGGCAAGGGCGCAGCTGTGGGAACCGCTGGCGGCGTGGCTGCGGGCGGACTAAAGCCGTCACAAACACAACGCTCTTGGGAGTCCTCATATGAACAGCATCGTCATCACCGCCGCCAAGCGCACCGCGGTCGGCAGCTTTCTCGGCCAGTTCGGCGGCGTGCCGGCGCACGAACTCGGCAAGGCGGCGATCATGGCGGCACTGACCCAGGCCGGGGTCGACACCACCGAAGTCTCCGAAGTCATTCTCGGCCAGGTGCTGACCGCGGCGCAGGGCCAGAACCCGGCGCGGCAGGCGGCAATGGCGGCGGGCATCGCGCAGGAGAGCCCGGCGTGGGGCGTCAATCAGGTCTGCGGCAGCGGGCTGCGTACTGTGGCGCTCGGCGCACAGGCGATCATGGCGGGCGACGCAAATATTATCGTCGCGGGCGGGCAGGAGAGCATGAGCCTGGCCAATCACGCGCAGTCGTTGCGCGGCGGGACCAAGATGGGCGCGATTGAGCTGATCGACACAATGATCAAGGATGGGCTGTGGGACGCGTTCAACGGGTACCACATGGGCATGACCGCCGAGAATGTCGCTGAGAAGTACCAGATCGGCCGCGAGGCGCAGGACAAGTTCGCCGTCGCCAGCCAGAACAAGGCGAGCGCCGCGCGGGCTAGCGGCCGCTTCAAGGACGAGATCGCGCCGGTGACGATCAAGGGCCGCAAGGGCGACACCGTCGTCGATACCGACGAGTACATCCGCGACGGCGTCACGCTCGAAGGCGTCTCGGGACTGAAGGGCGCGTTCCGCAAGGACGGCACCGTCACTGCGGCTAATGCCAGCGGCTTGAACGACGGCGCGGCGGTGGTCGTGCTGATGTCCGAGGAAGAGGCCAGCCGTCGCGGTGCGACGGTGCTGGGGCGGATCGCGAGCTGGGCCTCGGTCGGCGTCGACCCGGCGGTGATGGGCATCGGCCCGGTGCCGTCGTCGAAGAAGGCACTCGAGAAAGCCGGCTGGCGGGTCGGCGACCTCGACCTGATCGAGGCTAACGAAGCCTTTGCCGCGCAGGCGCTCGCGGTCGGTCAGGAACTCGGGCTCGACCCGGAGAAGGTCAACGTCAACGGCGGCGCGATCGCCATCGGCCACCCGATCGGCGCGAGCGGCGCGCGTGTGCTGGTGACACTGCTCCACGAAATGGCGAAGCGCGACGCGCACAAGGGGCTGGCAACGCTGTGCATCGGTGGCGGTATGGGCATTGCGATGTGTATTGAGCGATAGACGTAGCTCTACCTGCTGTTCCAGCCCTCTCCCGCAGCGGCGGGAGAGGGCTGGAAAGGGCGGAATATCCATCGCATGCACCCTCCCGACCTCCTCGACTGGTACCGCACCCCCGCCGGCCGCCGCGCCGCGCGGCTGCTGCGCACCACGATCCGCCCGCAGCTCCAGCACAGTAGCACCACGCGCCTGCTCACCCTTGGTGCGCCGAGCACCATCCTGCTCGGCTACCCTGCTGCCAAGGTCGAGCGTGCCGCGGCGGTCGGTGCAGGCGGCACTTGGCCGCCGACAGGGCCCAATGCGACGCTTGCCGCCGACCCTTGTCAGCTGCCGTTCGATGCTGCGCTATTCGATCAGGCGCTTGTCATGCACAGCCTCGAATGCGCCGAGAAGCCGGCCGCGCTGCTGCGCGAGCTGTGGCGCGTGCTGGCCCCGGCGGGCGAGCTGCTGCTGATCGTGCCGAACCGCGCCGGGCTGTGGGCGCTTGCCGAGTCGAACCCGTTCGGGCAGGGGCACCCCTACGGCCGTGGCGGGCTGCGCCGGACGCTGACCGATGCGATGTTCGAGGTCATCGCGTGGCGCACCGCGCTCGCCGCGCCGCCGCTGCGCGGCCTGGCGTGGACCGAGCCGCTGCTGGCGCGCGCCGCACCGGGGCTCGGCGGCGTACACATCGTTCGCGCGGTCAAGCGCGACGGGCTGGCCCCGGTCGAGGCGCGGCTGCGGGCGCGCGCGGTTCAGGCAGCGCTTGTTCCGGCGCAGGCGTCGCCTAAGACCCCCGCCGCAGCACGAACACTGCCTGCTCCGCCCGCCAGTTAGCGCCCGCGGCTCCGATCCGCTGCCCGCCGCTGAGATACAGCGCGGTATCGACCGCCCAGCCCTGCGCCGCCGCCAACGCCGCAAAATCTGCGATGGTGCACAGATGAATATTGGGCGTTTCGTACCAGCCGACCGGCAGCAGCGGCGTCACCGGCATGCGCCCGCCGAGCCCGAGCGCCAGCCGGACGCGCCAGTAGCCGAAGTTCGGAAACGACACCACCGCGGCGCGCGCAATCCGCAGCAGCTCGTTCAGCACCACCGCGGGCGCGCACATTGCCTGCAGCGTGTTCGACAGGATGGCGACGTCGAATGCGTCGGCGGGATAATCGGCAAGGTCCGCGTCGGCATCGCCCTGCACCACCGACAGCCCGCGCGCGACCGCGGCGGCGACGTTCGCGGCGCTGAGCTCGATGCCGCGGCCATCGACGTGCTTGCTGGCGCGCAGTTCGGCGAGCAGCGCACCGTCGCCGCAGCCGACATCGAGCACGCGCGCGCCCGGCGCGATCAGCTGCGCGATGGCGGCGAGGTCGGGGCGTAAGGTCAAAGCGCCTCGCCGGCCCGCAGGAAACCGTCGACGACGCGGTTCATCTCCGGGCTGTCGAGCAGGAAGGCGTCGTGGCCGTGTGGGCTGTCGAGCTCGACGAAGCTGACCTGCGCGTTGGCGGCATTGAGCGCGCGGACGATGCGCCGCGCTTCGCTGGTCGGGTAGAGCCAGTCGCTGGTGAATGAGATGATCGCGAAGCGCGTCCGCGTGCCGACAAATGCCGCCGCCAGCCGCCCGCCGTGCGGCTCGGCGAGGTCGAAGTAGTCGGTGGCCCGGGTGATATAGAGGTAGGAGTTCGCGTCGAAGCGCTCGACGAAGCTCAGGCCCTGGTGGCGGAGGTAGCTTTCGACCTGGAAGTCGGCATCGAAGCCGAACGACACTGCCTCGCGCCCCTGTAGCCGCCGCCCGAACTTGGCGGTCAGCCCGGCCTCGGACAGATAGGTGATGTG
>CAXTTR010000146.1:0-7574 GCA_964247215.1 uncultured Sphingomonadaceae bacterium | reverse complement strand
CCGCGCGCTCGCGCACCTCGGGCGAAAATTTGTTCGTCGGCTTGCTCGTCATTGCTCCATCCTCTCAGGAGTTGAAGCCTCCGGCAAACCCGGCGCGGTTTAGTTTGGCGACCCAAGGTGTCAATGTGGCCGACCACTACGCGTATCCTCGCTCAACTTCCTTGTCAGCCGCCGCTCCGCTAGACGCACCGTCATGATCGAACCCGAGCAATGCAACTCGATGGCTGAGGTACGGGCTGGCGTCGACTCTCTGGATGAACGCATCGTCGCGCTGCTCGCAGTGCGCACTCGATTCATGGATGCCGCTGCGCGCATCAAAAAACATCGCGATCAGGTCCGTGACGAGCCGCGCAAGGCCGCAGTGATCGCCCATGCCCGTCTTGTCGCGGAGCGCGAAGGAACGTCGCCCGACCTCGTCGGCCAGGTATACGAGTGCCTGGTGGAGGCCTCGATCGCGTACGAAATGATGCGGTTCGGCCCAGACGAGCCGTCCGTGATCAGCAGTGCTTTTCCCGCACGCGGATGACGGGGATGCGGTCTCAAGCCGACGATAGCGGCAACGAGTGCCAGCGAATATCTCGTCCACTGTAATCGTTACAACAGGATCACGAAGCACCAGAGGTTGGCCTGGCAGGTGGACCACTAAGCGCCACTCGGTCGGTCCAGCCCGCTCGAAGGTCGTGAACGCGTCGCGCGAGGCGTGAATGAGCACGATCGTGTCGACGCTCTCGATGTCCTGATACTCGTCGAGCTTGACGCCGTGGTCGGTGGACTCCGTTGACGTCCTGGCGGGCGAAGATTCGCGTCTGCCGGTAGAGCGGCGGGTGATCGGCGTCCTTGGCGACGACGACATGCGCGACGAGCGCGTCTGCCGGGATGCCGCTGGCAGCGATGCGCGGGGTTGCCGGGGTCTGGACGATAACGCCTTCGCAGGCGCGGCAGCCGTCGCGCGGGCGGCGGGTCACGAGCACGCGCAAGGTGGCTGGCACCACGTCGAGCCGCCGGCGGCATCTTCGCCGATGGCATGCAGCACGCCGCCGCGACAGCGGCAGGTCTTGCTCTCGATGTCGACGAGCGGCTCGACGCGCTCGAGGTGCGCCGGCAACGCCCCGCGGTTGACCTTGCGCGGCGCACCGGCGATCCTGCCGAGGCGCGCGCATCGATCCCGGCGTTCACCCGGGCGATCGCGGTACCGAGTTCCTCGAGCCCGAGCTCGAACTGGTCCTCGTCGAGCTTCTCCGGCCGCGCCCCCGAAGCGGTGGCGCTGGAAAGCGGTGATGATCGCGTTCAGCCAGACGATCCCGGCCTCGACCTCGGCGGCGGCGAGCCGATCGGCCTCCGCTTGCGCAACGGCGACGGCACCGGTCAGCCGCATGACCCCGTCGTGGACCGCGGGCCAGCTGAACCGGCCGTTCTCGAGCCGCCTTGACAGCAGGCACGGGCCGGTGCCGTCCCACCATGCCAGCTTGATCCAGTCGCCTTCGTGGCGCGCAACACGTGGACGACGCCCGAAAACGGCTCGCCGCCGAGCTCGCTCCTCACCTGAAACCAGTTCCTCGCAATGTCGAGCCGACGGATGTGATCTCGGTCATCTGCCTCTCCACCGTGCCATTATTGGCCCCGCGATATGGCCACGATTACGACCAGAGGCGTCCATCCCATCAATAACGATGTATCGATGCTGACTGGATGACATCGTTACAACTAAATTGGCGGTACGCCATGCCAGGGCTGTAAATCAAACTGTCATCCTACCCTGCCGTGACGAAGCACGCCCGCCCGGCCCCGGCTAGCTTAGCACACGCGCTACGGGCCGCGTCGCGGGTCGGATAGGGTCCAAGCTGCAGCTTGGTGACTGGCCCGTCGCTGGCAAAGATCGGTTTTACTGCGCCCCCAATCTCGGTCTTGGGCACTTGCGCCAAAGCTGCATCGGCCAGTTGGCGCTGGCTGAACGCTCCCAGTTGAACGCGCCAGGTGTCGGCGCGCTTCGGCGGTGGGAGATCGGATGTCAAAAAGGTGAACGGTTTCGGCGTTGTAGCCAGCAGTCCTGGTTTTACCGCCGGCTTTGCGCCTGCATTGGCTGCTTTAATGCCTGCATCAGCGGTCATCGCGGTTGAATTGGCGATTTTAGCCGCTGTTTTCGCACTAGCATCAGCCTGAACGATTGTATTTGTCATGCTGTCGCTGAGCGCTGGCCTTTCCACCATAGTGTTGGTCATCGCTTTGCCAACAGACTGCGCTAGCTGATTGGCGGCGGGCGGCGCGCCAGCAACCATGGCCGGGGCTGCTGTGACCTTGGTGGTGGGGCTATTCACACGCTGGTTAGTGCGCTCAGGCACTGGCACATCCGGCCTGAAAGCGCCGAGTACCGACGCCACCGACAGCGGCACCGACGGTGGCGGCGGCGCCTTGATCAGCGGCGGCGCCGCGATCGGCGGCGCCGTCCGTAACAGCGTCGTGCTTGGTGACGGCGGCGACGTGATCATCCTGGGGCCGCTCGCCACCGGCACGCCCTTGCCGCTGGCGAGACTCGCCGCGACCGCCTCTCCGGTGGTGCGGTCGGCGGGACTCAACCCTGGCTCGATCGTAGTCAGCGCCGTTGATGCCTGTGGCAGTCCACTGGCTGCCGAACGCAGCAAATAACCATAGCCGAGCCCGACGGCGCGCGGTAGCCCGTCGCCGTTGAACGCCGCAATGCCCAACACATATTGCGCGCGCGCCTCGCCGCGGTCGGCAGCCTGCCGTAGCCAGCGCACCGCCTCAGGCTTCTCGCCGGTCTGGAACAGTGAAATACCGAGATTGGCTTGCGCCGGCAGATGGCCCTTGGCGGCCGCCTTGCGGTAGTAATCGCGGGCGATCATCGGGTCGGCGGTGACGCCGCGCCCAAGTTTGTACGCCTGCCCCATGTTAAACATCGCATCTGGATCACCGGTGGCGGCAGATGGCTGCCACAGCGCCACCGCCTCGGGATAGGCCCCTGCCCGCCATTTCTCGACCCCAGCGCGAATGCTCTGCGCGGGCGTTAGCGGGGCGGGAACTGTAGCGGGCGCGGGTGCGACCTTCGCCGGACGGGCACTGGTCAGCGTCGATCCGATTAGTAGCGCCACGACGATTACGTGCCCTGCCCGCATCACAGCTCCCACAACGTCTCCCCGCCCTTGATCGTCATCGTCACGCGGCCCTCGGTCGGCAGCCCGTCGAAAGGTGTATTACCGGCGCTCGCCAGCATATTATCCGCATCGATCCGCCACGGCGCATGTTCGTCAAACAGCATAAGATCGGCGGGTGCACCGGCGCTTAACCGCCCGCCTGGCAGCCCGAATATCCGCGCCGGATTGGCGGTGAGCGTGGCCAATACATCCCGCAGCGCTACTCGCCCGTCGCGCACGAGGCTCAGCGACAGCGCCAGCAGTGTCTCCGCTCCGGTCATGCCGGGAGCTGCATCGGCAAACGGCAGCCGCTTGTCCTCCTGGCTGCGCGGATCGTGTCCCGACGCAATCACGTCGATGGTGCCGTCGGCGAGCGCGTCGATCACCGCGCGCCGGTCGTCCTCGTGACGCAGCGGCGGCGACAGCCGGGCGAATGTGCGATAACCGCTCACTGCCTGCTCGTTGAGCAAGAAATGACCCGGAGTGATGCCGCAGGTGACCCGCACGCCGCGCGCCTTCGCCGTGCGGATCAGGTCGAGGCTTTCACCCGTCGTCACCTGACGGAAGTGCAACCGCGCCCCCGCTGCTTCGGCAAGGCGCAGGTCGCGCGCCACCGCCATCGCCTCGGCAAACGCTGGGGCTGCGGGCAGCCCCAGCCGTGTCGCGAACTCGCCCTCGGTAGCAACGGCATTCGCGGTCAGCGCGGCATTCTCGGCATGGCTGACCACGACCAGATCAAACGCGCTGGCATATTGCAGCAGCCGGAACATCACCCCGGCGTCGGCGAGCGCACCGCGACCTGTAGCGACGCCGACCGCCCCCGCCGCTTGGCACAGCCCGATTTCGGCGAGTTCGACCCCCGCCAGCCCGCGCGTCGCCGCCGCCAGCGGGTGCACCCAGATATGCGGCTTGGCGCGGGCGCGCGCGAACTCGATCAGCGACGGCTCGTCCAATGGCGGCGACCCGTCGGGCATCAGCACGACGCTGGCGATGCCGCCCGCGAGGCAGGCGCGCGCGTCGGCGGCGAACACCCCGGCGTCGATCAGCGCCGGGCTCAGCACCCGGCTGCCGCAGTCGACGACGCGGGCGTGACTGGGCACCTCGCCCTGCCCGACCCACGCGATGTCGCGCTCGACCACAAGCAGCGCGCCCGCTTCGTCGCGCGCCGCATCGACTAGCCGCGCATTGGTGAAATGGATCACCACCCCTCGATCCCCCGCCGGCTGCGGGTCAGCACATCGAGGCACGCCATCCGCACCGCGACGCCCATCTCCACCTGCTCGGTGACGCCCGAACGCGTGATGTCGTCGGCAACCGCGGAGTCGATCTCGACGCCGCGGTTCATCGGCCCGGGGTGCATCACCAGCACATCGGGCTTCGCCGCAGCCAATCGCGCGCGGGTCAGCCCGTAGTAGTGGAAATACTCGCGCGCCGACGGGATATAGGCGCCGGTCATGCGCTCGCGCTGCAGCCGCAGCATCATCACGACATCGGCCCCGTCGAGCCCGGCATCCATGTCGGTGAAGGTCTCGACATTGAGGCGGTCGAGGTCGGTCGCCAGCAGCGTCAGCGGTGCGACCGCGCGCACCTTCGCGCCGAGCGAACCGAGCAGCTGAAAGTTCGAGCGCGCCACGCGGCTGTGCAGAACATCGCCGCAGATCGCCACTGTCAGTCCCTCGATACCCCCCTTGCGGCGACGGATTGTAAGCGCATCGAGTAACGCCTGCGTCGGATGCTCGTGCTCACCGTCGCCGGCGTTCAAAACCGGGCAGTCGACCTTTTCGGCGATCAGCTGCACCGCCCCCGACGACGCATGGCGGATCACCAGCACGTCGGGGTGCATCGCGTTCAGCGTCAGCGCGGTGTCGAGCAGCGTCTCGCCCTTCTTCATCGACGAACCCGCGGTGCCCATGTTGACGACGTCGGCCCCGAGCCGCTTGCCCGCGATCTCGAACGACAGCAAAGTCCGCGTGCTGTTCTCGAAGAACGCGTTGATCTGCGTCAGCCCGCGTAGCCGGTCGTCATGCTTGCGCTTCGCCCGGTTGACCGCGATCCACGCCTCCGCCTGATCGAGCAGCCAGCTGATCTCATGCGGATGCAACTCACCGGTCCCGAGCAGGTGCCGGTGCGGGAACGGGTGGAGATGCGGCGGGAACAGCGTCGTCGCGGCGGTGGGCGCGGTCATCAGAGCGGGTGTAGCGGGTGTAGGGGGTGAGGGTCTAGCCCTCTCCCGCAAGGGCGGGATCATTGCGAGACTCGTTGGACCGCATTACGCAGCGGTCCCGTAAGGGCGGGAGAGGGGTAGAAGCGTGCGCCCTCCCCGTCTAAACCCACCCTATGCCCATCGACCCCGCCCTGCCCTTCAAGGCCGTCCGCATCGCCGCGCTGACCGTCTCCGACACACGAACCCCAGCCGACGACCGCTCCGGCGATACCCTTGTCGAGCGCCTCACCACCGCCGGGCACACGCTCGCCGCGCGCGCCATTGTTCGCGACGATGTTCCCGCGCTTGTCGCACAGCTTGAAGCGTGGGTCGCCGACCGCGCGGTCGATTGCATCATCTCCACCGGCGGCACCGGCGTCACCGGCCGCGATGTGACCCCCGAAGCCTTCGCGCAAGTCTGGGAGAAGGAAATCCCCGGCTTCGGTGAGCTGTTCCGCTGGCTGAGTTACGCCAGCATTGGTACCTCGACCATGCAGTCGCGCGCCACCGCCGGCGTCGCGCGCGGCACCTATCTGTTCGCGCTGCCGGGCTCGACCGGCGCGGTCCGCGACGCGTGGGACGGCATCCTCGCGAGCCAGCTCGACAGCCGCTACCGTCCGTGCAACTTCGTCGAGCTGATGCCGCGGCTGCGGGAGATCTAGATCTCAGTTGCACCTCCCTCAACGCCGATAAGTCATTTCGCTTTCTCAGCGACAGCTGGGGTCCACGACCGGCCGCGAGAAAGTTCGATGATGGGCTCCGGCCTGCGCTGGGAAAGTGGCAAAACTTGACCCGTGACTGACACCTGTGTTCTTGTGTTGTTCTAAAATGCATTCTATGCAGAGTGATGCTCGCGCCCCCTCTCCAACGCGGCCGCGGCGCACCCGCTAACCGGCCCAGCACCCGCTTCGACACGCTGGCGCGCGACCTTGAAGGCGACTGGCTCGACTCGATCGAGGAACTCGACGGCATCGCTCCGCTGCGCACCGAAGTCGCGATCGAGCAGCCGCGCACGATTATCTCGCGCAACAGCTCGCCCGATATCCCGTTCAACCGTTCGGTCAACGCTTATCGCGGGTGCGAACATGGCTGCGTGTATTGCTTCGCGCGGCCGACGCACGCCTATCTCGGGCTATCGCCGGGGCTCGACTTCGAGGCGAAGCTGACTGCCAAGCCCGACGCCGCTGTCCTGCTCCGCGCCGAGCTGTCGAAGCGCGGCTACGCTCCCCAGCCGCTGGCGATGGGGACCAACACCGACCCGTACCAGCCGATCGAGGCGCGCTTCGCCGTCACCCGTGCCTGCCTCGAAGTACTGTGCGACTTCGCCCATCCCGTGATGATCACAACCAAGTCCGACCGTATCGTCCGCGACATCGACATCCTTGCTCCAATGGCCGCCAACGGGCTGGTCAGCGCCGTCGTCTCGGTGACGACGCTCGATCCGCACACCGCGCGGACGCTCGAACCCCGCGCTCCCGCGCCGAAGCGGCGGCTCGCTGCAATCCGCGCACTGGCGAGCGCCGGCGTCCCGGTGATGGTGTCGGTTTCGCCCGTTATCCCGGCGATCACCGACCATGAGATCGAGACAATCCTTGCTGCCGCCGCAGACGCGGGCGCCCGCCACGCTTTCGCCCGCCCGGTGCGGCTGCCGTATGAGGTCGCGCCGCTGTTCCGCGCCTGGCTCGAAGCGCACTATCCCGACCGTGCTATACGTGTCATGCAACTGATCCAGGGCATGCGCGGCGGCCGCGATAACGACCCTGACTATGGCACGAGAATGAAGGGCCAAGGGCCGTACGCGGCGATGCTCCAGCAGCGCGTCCGGCTGGCAAAGGCGCGACTGGGTCTGGCAAACGGCCGGCCGGAGCTTCGGACGGACCTGTTCGGGGTGCCTGGCGGGGCGCAGCTGGCACTATTCTGAGCCTAACCTGTCGGCCACGCGTGTCCCGCGTATTGCTTCCGCAACTCCGTCTTGAGCAGCTTGCCCGTCGCGGTATGCGGCAGCGTGTCGACAAACACTACATCGTCGGGCAGCCACCATTTCGCCACCCGCCCGGTCAGGTGCATCATCACATCTCCTTTTGAAAGACTTGCACCGGGTTTCTTGACGACGATGAGAAGCGGCCGCTCGTCCCATTTCGGGTGCGCGACGCCGATCACCGCCGCCTCGAATACCCCCGGTGCGCCGATCGCGGCGTTTTCAAGGTCGATCGAACTGATCC
>CAXTTR010000145.1:0-7590 GCA_964247215.1 uncultured Sphingomonadaceae bacterium | reverse complement strand
CCAACCCTCTCCCGCAAGGGCGGGAGAGGGCAAGCAGACTTTACTTATCCGCGTGCGCGTCCTCGGCTCCGGCGGCGGTCAGCGCCTCACCGAGCTTCTTCAGCTGCTCGCCGCCCTTGTCGGCCGAACCGGCAATCTTGGTCGTCGCCGCACCCAGACGGCCGAGCAGGGTTTTGATGCGCTCGGCGTCAGGCTCGCCCGCCTCCAACTGGCGGTGCAGCGCCTGCAGGTCGCGCGCGATGCCCTTCGAACCACGGACGTCGAGGTCGGCGAGCGCGTTCTCCCAGTCTTCGATCAGGTTGATCGCGGCTTTTGGCTTGGTGTTTTCGATGCCCTTGGTGAAGGCGTTGGTCGTTGCGGTGAACTTCGGCATGGTTGCTCCTGAAATCACGGACGCCCAGCAATCCCGGGCTGCTGCTTCAACCCCGTGCGGCGCACCGCGTTGCCAATGTGGCATTCAGCCGCGAAATATTTAGGATGAGTTAGCCATCAGCCCGTAAGTGACCCCATGAACACACCTGTCGAACTGGATCCGGCGGTCAAGCAGCCAACGCGGCCTCGCTTGCTCGACGTCCTTGGCCCGGGGCTGATCACCGGCGCGTCCGACGACGACCCGAGCGGCATCGCGACCTATTCGCAGGCGGGCGCGCAGTTTGGCTACAATCTCGGCTGGGTGTTGCTGTTCAGCTGGCCGCTGATGTGCGCGATCCAGGAAATCAGCGCGCGTATCGGCCGGGTTACCGGGCGCGGTATCGCGGGTAACCTCAAGCGGCATTACAGCCGCAAGCTGCTCGGCGGCATTGTTGCTTTGCTGGTGGTGGCGAACACGATCAACTTGGGGGCTGATCTCGGCGCGATGGCGGCGGCGTTCAAGCTGCTGATCGGCGGACCGGCACCGCTGTACATCGCGCTGTTTGCGCTGCTGTCGATCGGGCTCGAGGTGTTTGTCCGCTACACGCGCTATGTCGCGGTGCTGAAATGGCTGACGCTGTCGTTGTTCGTCTATGTCGGTGTCGCGCTGATCCTGCCGATCCCATGGTCGATCGTCGCGTACCACCTTGTCGTTCCAGACATCTCGCTCAAGCCGGCGTATCTGACTGTCGTGGTCGCCATCCTCGGCACGACAATCAGCCCGTATCTGTTCTTCTGGCAGGCCGAGCAGGAGGTCGAGGACTGCAAGGAACGCCCTGGATCTAGGCCGCTCGCGCGTGCCCCGCAGGCGGCTCCGACCGAGTTCCGGCGTATCCGCATCGATACCGTCGTTGGCATGGCGCTATCGAACCTCGTCGCGCTGTTTATCATCCTGACCACCGCGGCGACGCTCCACGCGCATGGTGTTACCGACATCCAGACCTCGTCGCAGGCAGCAGAAGCGTTGCGCCCGATCGCGGGTCAGTTCGTCTTCCTGATTTTCGGCCTCGGAATCATCGGCACCGGGCTGCTGGCGCTGCCGGTGCTGGCGGGTTCGTCGGCGTATGCGCTCGGCGAAGCAGCGGGCTGGCACGTCGGGCTGGCGCGCAAGGCGAACCGGGCGAAAGGGTTCTACACGACAATCGCTGTGGCGACGCTGGTCGGGGCAGGGCTCAACTTCACGTCGCTCGATCCCGTCAAAGCGCTATTCTGGAGCGCGGTGATCAACGGCGTGGTCGCGGTACCGGTGATGGTGACGATGATGCTGCTGGTCCGCAACCGGACGGTGATGGGCGACTTCACGCTACCGCCGTGGCTGACCGGGCTGGGCTGGCTGGCGACGGGAGTGATGGCGCTGGCGGCGGTCGGAATGTTCGTGACGTTCGGAGCGTGAGAGGGCGATGACCCAATCTAACAGGAAAAGGCCGGCGTTTCGCAACGCCGGCCTTCCCGTAGCTGGTCAGGGCGCGCCGCTGGCGCGCCCTGCATATCGGGCTTAGAACTTGCCCGTGGTCTTGCCGACTTGCGCGGCACCTTCCTGCTTGAGTGCATCGTTGTTGGTGATGCTGCCGCCTGCTTCCTTGGCATAACCCGCGACCTTGTCGCCAAGCGATGCGCCGGTGCCCGACGTGCCCATGCCGGTGGTGCCGGTCGTACCCGTGCTGTAGCCAGCGCCAGTCGTGCCGGTACGGCTCATGTCATCACGGTCAACCTCGACCTCGGTGCGACGGACGGTGTCGCTGACGGTCTCAGTGCGGTTCTCGACATCCTTGTGGACGACGACTTCCTCGACGACGCGCGCATCCTTGCCGACGACGGCCTCTTCGCGGCTCTCGGTCATCTCGATCGTGCGCTCACGAAACGCATCCTCAGGGATGGTGCCGCCGGTAACCGGACGGCGCTCGATCGAGACGTTCTCTTCGCGCAGCGAAACCTGCTCCGACACCGGCGTCTCGACGACATACGAGCGGACGCGGACATTACCACGGCCGACTTCGCGCTTGCCGACGACCAGCGACTCTTCGACGATCGGGATACGCTGCTCGCCGTCGGTGGCCATACCGGTGTTCATACCGGTGGTGCCGCGGCTTGCCATCGGCTCGACGGGGGCGGTGTAGTCCCAGCCGCCCTGACGCCAGTCATTGGCGCGGCCCTCGATGTCGACCGAGTTGGCGTTGTCGAGGATCTCGACGGCGCGGTCGGCCTCGTGCTCGCCGACCGTTGCTGTCAGCAAGTAACCGCCACGGCGGACGCCCTCCTCATAGGTGTGACGGTCTTCGGCGGGCAGGAACGCCGACTTAATCGAGCCCCAGAAGCCCTGGTTCTCGGTTGTCGAGTAACCCGTGGTGCTGGCGCCCTGGGTCGACTGGTCGAGAATGTTGACGTGGCTGACGTCGATCGAGGCGGCCGACAGCCGGGCCTTGGCGGCATCGGCATCGGCGCGGGTATCAAAAAGGGCAGTGATGACGCGGGACATATTACGCTCCTTTAAGTGAGGTTGGTGGTGGGTGGAAACCTAGCGGCTAACGACGACCAGTTCGGTGCGGCGGTTCTCCGCTTGACCCGTAGCGGTGGCGTTGGTGTCGATCGGCTCGGCAGCGCCGCCGCTAGCGGTGTCGATGCGGTCGCCATTGACGCCCTTGGCGACAAGCGCGGCCTTGACCGCGTCGGCACGGTCCTGACCGAGTTTGACATTGACCGGGGCCGAGCCACGCGCGTCGGCATAGCCAACGATGCGGACACGGGTATTGCCGTACTTGCCGAGCAGCGTGCCGACCTGGTCGATCGTCGCCTGGTCCTCAGGCTTGATCGCACTGGCGTTGGTGTCGAAGTGAAGGTTGTCGAAAGTAAAGGTACGGGGTGCGACATCGGCACCGGCAAGGTAATTACCGAGCTCACCGACCGATGCACCTGTGGTCGCGGCAACTACCGTACCGTCGGCTGGTGCCGCTGGGGCGACCACTGTGGTCGCCGTCGTGGTCTCGACAACCTGTTGACGGCGGTGATGCAGAAGATAGTACAGTAGCGCGAGGATACCGAGCGCGAGCAGCAGCCACGCCAGATAGTTGACCGGCTTTTTCTCGACGTGAATGTGCGTCGGCGGGGCACCGGTCGTACGCTCGCCTGGTTTGGGATCGGCCATCAGATGCTCTCCTGGGAAATCGCTGGTTCACGCTCCACGACTGCGTGCATGACGCGCCGTGAGCCGGTGGTCTCAAAGGTTGCTTCGCTGCGCACGCGGCGCATCCGAACTTCTTCGACAAGGACGAGTTCCCGCACGACGCGAACGCGCTCCTCGACAACGGAAATGATCGTCACGCCGTCGACTTCGCGCATCGGCGGCACGGCGTCGACGACGCTACCGACGGGCACACGCTCGACCTCGACGGTCTCGCTGGCGAGCTTGTCCTGATAAGAAACCGGCACTTCTTCAACTACTGTACGGACGCGGACGGTGCCGGTCACGACCTGCCGCTTGCCAAACGTCACGACCTCTTCAAAAAGCTGAAGCCGTTCTTCGGTGCCGCTAACAATGGTTGTTGGATGTAGGTCGGGCACGACTACCTCTTGCGATCGGAATTGCGATGCGCTGGGTCCGAGCCGGACAAATCCGCGAGGATTGCGCCGGCCTAGTCGTCATTAAGACGCCAGATGCGTATTCATCCGGCTAAACCCAAACCCGCGTTTAGGGTTCCCAGTCGGTCTGGCCGGGCACGAAAAATCTCAGGTCATCGCAGCGCGGGCAGGTGCGGCAGTTAGGCCCTTGCGGGTTGCACCACGGGTAGTCACGTCAAAGCCATGTCAGACAATTCATCTGCTACCGCAGTACCGGCCCAGCATCGCGGTTCGCCGGGAGCGCCGCTCGATCTTCGTCGCGCCATCGCGGGGCAGGTTTACGCGCTGGTTGGAGCCGGCTCGCGCGCGATCGACCTCGATGAGCCGCGCGGCGATGCCGGTCTGTTCGGGCCGCAGTCGGCGAGCTGGAAGGTGCACAGCGACTTCAACTCGATGATGATCGGCGGCATGAGCGCGCTGCTCGTGCAGATGCTGCACCCGGGGGCGCTCGGCGGTGTTTGGGACCACTCGAACTGGCGTAAGGACCAGCTTGGGCGCTTACGCCGCACTGCGCAGTTCATCGCTGGGACGACTTATGGCGGGACCGCGCAGGCGGAGAAGCTGATCGCGCGTATCCGCAGCATCCACGACCAGGTCCGCGGCACGCTGCCCGACGGCACGCCGTACTCGGCGAACGACCCGGTGCTGCTGACGTGGGTGCATGTCGTCGAGACGCATAGCTTCCTGCGCGCCTATCTGCGCTACCGCGATCCGCTGTTTCCTGTCTCCGAGCAGGACCGTTACTTCGCCGAGACCGCGGTTGTTGCCGCCAAGCTCGGTGCAGGGGACATTCCGCAGACCCGCCGCGAAATCGAGCGCTACCTGCGTGAGATCCAGCCGCAGCTGCGCTACGATGCGCGCACCCGCGAGGTCTCGCACAATCTGCTCAACTCGCCCGCGCCGACGCTGGCGACGGCGGCCTTTGGGCATCTGGTCCGCGATGCGGCGATCGACATGCTTCCGGACTGGGCAGCGGCGATGCACGGATTGCATGTCGCAACATCGCGCAAACCGGCGGTGCGTATCGGTGCCCTGGCGGTTGGCTCGATGCTACGTTGGGCGATGCGCGATAACTCATCGACGCGGGCTAAGGCGCGGGTGGCGTGAGCCGCTAACGACTCACCACCAGTACCTCGAACGACCCCGGCTGCGCCTGTGGCCGTGCCGTGCCCACCGCCGGCGCATAGCGTGCCGCGGGCAGGTACACATTGCCCGTCGCCGGATCGACGGCACCGGTGCGCGCGCTCTTTTGCGTCGTGACAGTACCGGCCGCAACCGGTACGCTGCTGGTGTCGATGACGGTCAGCGTGCCGTCGCCGCCGGCCGGAACATAGGCACGGTTGCGCGCCGCGTCGTATAGCACGGCGTCGGGATGCTGGCCGATTGCGACACTGGTCAGCTGACGGCCCGAACTCGCTTCCACCACGGTGGCGACGCCGTTGCCGCAGGCCGAAATCAGCATGCCGTCTTTGGTGTAGGCGAGCCCGCTCGGCCCGTCGCAGCCGTCGAGCTTGGTCCGGCGCATCACGGCGCGGCGCTTGAGGTCGATGGTCGCCAGCTCGTTCTTGTCTTCGATATTGACGAACAGATGGCCCTTGCCGTCGAGCGCCGCGAACTCGAGCGCACCGGGCACGGCAATCGTCGCGACCTGCTTCGCCGCGACCGGGTCGATAATCGAGATGACGCCGTCCCCGGCATTCATGACATACAGCATCTTGTCGTCGGGGTTGTAGACCGCGGCGTCGGGCTTCGTGCCGGTCTTGATGTCGGCGGTGATCTTGCCCGTCGTCGCGTCGAACAGATAGGTGCCGCCGCTGGTGCTGCTGGTGACGACGCCGATATTGCTGCCGGGGATGACGAACGCCGAGTGCGTACGTCCTGCGGCAACCAGCTGCGGGGTGACCGCGCCGGTGTTGAGGTCGACCGTCATGACGCCGTCGGCGCGCGCCACGAACAGCCGGTGGCTGGCCGGGTCGACCGTCGCGTAGTCCCAGCCGCCATCGGGCCCGGCGATGCGCTTGCTGACGATCATGCCGGGCGCAGCGGTGGTTTGGGCGAAGGCGGGTAATGCGATCAGTGCCAGTGCGACACCCGCGAGTAACTTGCTCAACATAACTGCCTCCTATTTCGCGATTGCCGCCGCTCTCTGCCTAGAACTTCAGCCGGACGCCAGCCTCGTAACTGATGTCGTAGAACTCGCGCTAAATCTGGCCGTTCGACTCGCCTTCATAATAGCGCAGCGGCGTGTTGAGCAGGTTCTTGGCGTTGAAATACACGGCCATGTTGGGGAATAGCTGGTAGCTCGACGTCAGATCGAGTGTCGTGCGCTGATCCTCGAACACGTCGAGCCCCGCCGCCCCGCCAATTCCGTTTTGCTGGACGGTGGCATCGAAGCAACGAGTGGCTTATCGCAAACCATGAACGCGAGCCGATCAGCTACCACAGGTGCTTATCCCGCCGCAGCTGACCTTTACGGTGATCTCGAGCCGGCACCACGCGTTGCACAACGCGACTACCTGCCGGGCCTCGCGGTCGCTGCGTCGGCGACGCTGGCGGCGGCCTACATCTCTGACCATTACGGCGCGCCGCTGACACTGATGGCACTGCTGATCGGGCTGGCGCTGAACTTCCTCAGCGCCGACGTCCGGCTGACGCCGGGCCTTGCGCTGGCGTCGCGGACGCTGCTGCGCTGGGGCATCGTGCTCGTCGGGGTGCGGGTGACGCTGGCGCAGATCGTCGGGCTCGGACCGGTGGCGCTGCTTGCGGTGCTGGTCATCGTCGCGGCGACGATCGGGGCAGGAGTGCTCGCCGCCAAGCGCTTCGGGTTCTCGCCGGCATTCGGAGTGCTGGCGGGCGGCGCGGTGGCAATCTGCGGCGCGTCGGCGGCGATGGCGTTCGCCAGCGTGCTCGGCGAGCGCCGCATCAACCAGGCGCAGCTGACGCTCGTGCTCGTCGGGATTTCCGCAATGAGCTCGCTGGCGATGTTCTTCTACCCGATCATCGCGCACCGGGTAGGGCTGGGCGATACGCAGGCTGGCTTCATGCTCGGCGCCGCGATCCACGACGTCGCGCAGTCGCTGGGCGCGGGCTACTCGTTCTCGCAGGCTGCGGGAGCAACCGCGGCGGTCGTCAAGCTCACCCGCGTCGCGCTGCTCGCGCCGGCGATCGCAGCGGCGGCGCTGTTCTTTCCGGGCGAGGGCGGGGCGGGAACATCGGTCGGCCACCCCGGCAAGCGCTGGCGCAGCGCGCTGACGCTTCCTTGGTTCGTCATCGGCTTCTTCGTGCTCGCGGCGGTGAACTCGACCGGCGTCATACCGGCGTTGGTCGCCAACGGCACGCAGCAGGTCGCCACCGCATTGCTCGCCTGCGCTGTCACCGCCACGGGCATGCGCTCGCCGATGCAGTCGCTGCTAGTGCACGGGCCGAAGCCGCTGCTGGTCATCGCCGTGTCGACGGTGGTCGCGCTAGTGCTGGCACTGCTGGCGGCGCTGCTGCTGATCCACTAACCACAGCGGCTCGTATCAACTCCGTCCACGATGCGCCTTTGCGGGGATCACCAGCTGC
>CAXTTR010000144.1:0-7598 GCA_964247215.1 uncultured Sphingomonadaceae bacterium | reverse complement strand
GGCGCGCTAGAGCCCTCCCCCCCACCCCCTCCCCAAGAGGAGAGGGGGAGCAGGAGCAGGAGCAGTAAGTGTGAGAGAGACACGCCGCATAGTGAGTGGGCGAAGGTCGGCTAACGCCCGTCTCCACCGCGGCCATTCCGCAAGGGGAAAGCGTCAGACACCTTCAAAGTTGATGTAAAACACCGTCACTGCATCGACGCGATTACCATTAAAGCTAATCGACATTCCACGAGGATCGTAGAAGTTGAGATTGTTTTGCTGGGCCATTGTGCTTTGTTGCATTGCCCTGGTGTACATTTTCGTACCGCCCGCGCGATTATCGCCCCACCCGCTAGGCTCGATAACAAAGCCGATTGTGTCGACCGCTCGTATAGCCTGTTGCCGGGTCATACCAACAGTGACGCCGAGCGCGGTTCCATCGGTGTAAGTTTCGTCAAAATTGAACGACGGTAGTCGATACCGCGCTGCTTGTTGTGGGTCGGTTCGACTGCTGCGCATGCGCCAGAGCGCAGTGCTTCAAGTGGTCGAACTTTGGGAGTAGACGGCTAGGGCCGCACGTTGCATCTCTTCAAGGTCACCACGTGCACATTTGCCCAAGGACCCCGCCCCAATGCGTATTGCCTATACCACCGCCGCCGCTCCCACCGATCCCCACGCCCTAGTGATCTTCGCCGCCAAAGACAGCACCCTAGGCCCAGCCGCCACAACCCTCGACACCGCCACCAACGGCCAGATCGCGCGCACCCTCTCCGCGGCCCGCTTCGACGGCGAGGCCGCCGTCCTCGTCGAGCTGTTCGCCCCGCACGGCCACAGCGCCACCCGCATCCTCATCGCCGGGCTCGGTGATCCGGCGAAGGCCGATGCCAGCGTCTTCGAGCGTGTCGGCGGGGCGGTCGCGGCGCGGCTGCTGACCAGCGGCGAGACCGCGGTGACGGTCGACTTTGCCGATGTCGGTGCGATGCTCTCCGGCGCAACTGCGGTGCTGCCGCCCGCTGATGCCGCCGCGCATCTCGCGCACGGCGCGGTGCTGCGCAGCTACCGGTTCGACAAATACCACACCAAGCTGAAGCCCAAGCAGCTGCCGACGCTGACCGAACTGACCATCGCCAATGCGCCCGAGGGCGCCGAGGCGGCGCACGCCAAGCTCGCCGCCATTGCCGAGGGCGTCGCGCTGACCCGCGATCTGGTCAGCGAGCCGGCGAACATCATCTACCCCGAAAGCTTTGTCGAGCGCGCGCAGGCGCTGGCCGCCGCGGGCGTCACCATCGAGGTGCTCGGCGAGCCCGAGATGGAAAAGCTCGGCATGGGCGCGCTGCTCGGCGTGTCGCTCGGCTCGGAGCGCCCGGCGCGCTTGCTGGTGATGCGCTGGAACGGCTCGGGCGACGAAACGCGCAAACCCGTCGTGCTGGTCGGCAAGGGCGTCACTTTCGACACCGGCGGCATCTCGCTGAAACCCCCCGCCGGCATGGAAGACATGAAGTGGGACATGGGGGGCGCGGGCGCGGTCACCGGCGCGATGCTCGCCATCGCCGGGCGCAAGTCGGCGGCGCACGTCATCGGCGTCTGCGGGCTCGTCGAGAACATGCCCGACGGCAAGGCGCAGCGCCCCGGCGACGTCATCACCAGCATGTCGGGCCAGACGATCGAGGTGATCAACACCGACGCCGAAGGCCGCCTCGTGCTGTGCGACGCGCTGTGGTGGGCGCAGGAGCAGTTCGCCCCCGAGGTCATCGTCGACCTGGCGACCTTGACCGGCGCGATGATCATTGCGCTCGGCCACGAACATGGCGGGCTGTTCGCCAACGACGACGGCCTCGCGGCGCAGCTGACGGCGGCCGGGCTCGCTACCGGCGACAAGCTGTGGCGCTTCCCGCTCGGCGAGGCGTACGACCGGCTGATCGACAGTCCGATCGCCGACATCAAGAACGTCGGCCCGCGCGAGGCCGGCTCGATCTCGGCGGCGCAGTTCCTGCAGCGCTTCATCAAGCCGGGGGTGAAATGGGCGCACCTCGACATCGCCGGCATGGTGTGGGCCTCGAAGGCCGGCGCGCTGTGGGACAAGGGCGCGACGGGGTATGGGGTACGGCTGCTGGATCGGTTCGTGTCGGATAATTTCGAGTAGGGTTAGCGGTGCTATCGCGAAGGAAGGGCGCTACTTCTCCTTTCTGCTCCCCTCCCCTTCAGGGGAGGGGCCGGGGGTGGGTACTCCGACCGGCTGGGTGCCACCTCTCGCGCCAAAACCCACCCCCCAACCCCCTCCCCTGAAGGGGAGGGGGAGCAAGTAAGTGAGGAAGCAGCAAGGCAACACATGACCGACGTCGCCTTCTACCAGCTCGGCAGGCCGGTCGACGTCGTCCTCCCGCGCCTGCTCGAGAAGGCGCTTGCGGCGGGTCACCGCGTCGTTGTCCGCGCCGCCGACGCCGCGCTGCTCAAGCGGCTCGACATCGCGTTATGGACCTGTGATCCCGTCAGCTTTCTCCCCCACGCGATTGATGGCGAATACGCCGCGCAGCAGCTGGTGCTGCTCACGGCCAGCACCGATGCGCCCGTTAACGGTGCCAAGGTGCTTGCAGTAATCGACGGCGTCATGCCTGAGAACCCCGTGGCGTTTGACCGGCTGCTCTATCTGTTCGACGGCGACGATCCCGACGCGCTCGCCGCCGCGCGCGCCGAGTGGCGGCAGGTCAGAGCGCAGGGTACCCTGACCGCGAGCTATTGGCGCGAGACCGACGCGGGGCGCTGGGAGCAGGCCGCCTAACCTGAACGGCGTCCCGCGGCTGTCCCGCACCAGCTTGCCATTCCCGACTCGCCCCCGTAAGGCACCCGCGCTCACAAATACTGAACACCCCGGAGTTCCCATGGCAATCGAACGCACTTTCTCGATCCTCAAACCCGATGCGACGCGGCGCAACCTGACTGGTGCTATCAACGCGATGATCGAGGGTGCCGGGCTGCGTATCGTCGCACAGAAGCGCGTCCAGCTGACCAAGGCGCAAGCCGAGGGCTTCTACGCCGTCCACCGCGAACGCGGCTTCTTCGGCGAGCTGGTGACGTTCATGATCTCCGGCCCGGTCGTGCTGCAGGTCCTCGAAGGCGACAACGCCGTGCAGGCGCACCGCGACATCATGGGCGCGACCAACCCCGCCAACGCCGCCGACGGCACCATCCGCCGGGTCCACGCCGAGAGCATTGAGGCGAACTCGGTGCACGGGTCGGACAGCTTGGAAAACGCGGCGACCGAGATCGCGTACTTCTTCGCGCAGACCGAAATCGTGGGCTGAGCTAATCCTCCCCGTCTTCGGGGAGGGGGACCGCGCTTGCGGTGGAGGGGCGTATCCACGCTGACGCCCCTCCGTCGCGAAGACGCGCCACCTCCCCGAAGGCGGGGAGGATCAATTCAGTCAGCACACGCGGGTACAGCTGGTATTCGGCGTAGTTGACCCGTTCGGCGAGCGTCTGCGCCGTGTCTCCCGGCAGCACCGCCACCCGCGTCTGACCCAGCACCGGGCCACCATCGAGCTCAGGCGTCACCAGATGCACCGTGCAGCCGGTGACGGTTTCGCCCGCCGCCAGCACCGCCTCGTGCACGTGCAGGCCTTTGTGGGCGGGCAGCAGCGACGGGTGGATGTTGACCATGCGGCCCGCCCAGTGCTCGACGAACGCGGGCGACAGCAGCCGCATATAGCCCGCCAACGCGACATGACTTACCTTGGCGCGCGTCAGCTCGGCTTCGATGCGCGCGTCAAACTCGGCGCGCGGCAGGCCGCGGTGCGACAGCGCGAACGTGGCGACGCCCTCGGCGGCGGCAAGCTTGAGCCCCGTCGCATCGGGCTCGTTCGACGCGACGAGCGCGATCTCGTACGGGCAGTCCTCCGCCCTTGACGCATAAAGCAGCGCCGCCATGTTCGAGCCGCGCCCGGAGATGAGCACCGCGACCCTGGCGCGTTCAGGAGCCGCGACGCGCGCGCGCGCGGCTTCAGCCATGATGCGTGACGGACCACGCCTCGCGGCTGTTCCAAACCTCGTCGGCCCCCGACACCGTGCAGCCCTTCGCGCCAGCGTCGACCGCGCCGATGATGTACACCGTCTCGCTCGCCGCGGTCAGGTCGGCCGCGACGCCTTCGGCCGCGTTGGCTGCCACCGCGAGCACCATGCCAATGCCGCAGTTGAACGTCCGCGCCAGCTCGCCCGGCTCGATGCGGCCCTGCGCCTGCAGCCAGCCGAACAGCGGCGACTGCGGCCAGGCGCCCGCATCGATTCGCGCATGGCTCCCGGCGGGCAGCACCCGCGGCACATTCTCGAGCAGCCCGCCGCCGGTGATGTGCGCCAGCGCGTGGACGCGGCCCGCGCGTAACAACGGCAGCAGGCTACGCACATAGATGCGCGTCGGTTCGAGCAGCGCCTGCCCCAGCAGCTGCTCGATGTTGAACGGTGCGGGCCGGTCGAGCCGGTGGCCGCGGTCGGTAATAATGCGCCGGATCAGCGAGAAGCCGTTCGAATGCGCCCCCGACGACGCCAGCCCGAGCAGCACGTCGCCCGGTCCGACGCGGTCCCCGGTCAACTGCTGCCCGCGCTCGACAGCGCCGACCGCAAACCCCGCAAGGTCGTAATCACCCGGCGCGTACATGCCCGGCATTTCCGCCGTCTCGCCGCCGATCAGCGCGCAGCCGGCGATCCTGCAGCCATCGGCGATGCCCGCGACGACGGCGGCGGCGACTCCGGTGTCGAGCTGCGCGCAAGCGAAATAATCGAGAAAGAACAGCGGCTCGGCACCCTGCACGATCAGGTCGTTAACGCACATCGCAACAAGGTCGATGCCGACAGTGTCGTGCGCGTTCAGCTCGATCGCCAGCTTCAACTTTGTCCCGACGCCGTCGTTCGCCGCGACCAGCAGCGGGTCGGTATAGCCCGCGGCCTTGAGGTCGAAAAAGCCGCCGAAACCGCCGAGTTCGGCACTCGCGCCCGGCCGCGCGGTGGCGCGCGCGAGCGGCGCGATCATCCGCACCAGCGCGTTGCCCGCCGCGATCGAGACGCCGGCATCGGCATAGGTCAGCGGCGCGGGATCGGTCATGGGGTGGTCCTAGTCGGTCTTCGCCCGAGACTAAAGCATCAACCTGCCGCCGCTGCCCCGGCGCAAGCTGGGGCCATCTTCGGGCAGGGCTGCCGCTCGCTCGCCAATGGGCCCCAGCTTGCGCTGGGGCAGCGGGTGATTATGGGAGATATGTTCTTGCTTCGGACAGGCGCAATGACATCGTCCTTGGATTTCAACCTTGCAGGCCCGATAAGGCCGAACAGCTTCTCGGGACCAAGACTTGCGCAAACCGACGACATTACTCGCCATCGCCGCTACCTTTACCGCGCTCGCCCCCGCGCAGGCGCAGGACAGCGCCGGGGCGTATGCGGTCGGCGGCATCCCCGTCGACGTCACCGCCAAGACCACCAACGACGCGCGCATGGAGGCGTATCGCGTCGCCGAGCGGCAGGCGTGGCCGCTGCTGTGGGCGCGGCTTAGCGGGCAGCCTGCCGGGTCAGCGCCGCGGCTGCCCGACAACACCATCGACGGCATGGTCTCGGGCATTGAGATCCAGGGCGAGCACTTCTCGACGACGCGGTACATTGCCAAGCTCGGTGTCGTCTTCGATCGCGGGCGCGCCAGCGGTTACCTCACGAGCGGCAGCGGCGCGACGCGCTCGCCGCCGATGCTGCTGCTACCGGTGCTGATCGACGGCGGCGTCCGCGTCATCTATCAGGCGAAGACGCCCTGGGTGGCGGCGTGGGCGCGCTACCGCGATGCGATTACGCCGATGGACTATATCGAGGCGCAGGGCACGCCCGCCGATAACGTCCTGCTGACCGGCTACCAGCCGCACCGCGACGACCGGCCGTCGTGGCGCAATATTCTGAACCGCTTCAAGGCGACCGACGTGCTGATCGCCGAGGTCAAGCTCGATCATGATTACCCGGGCGGGCCAGTGAGTGCGACGTTCATCGCGCGCCACGGCCCCGACGCCTCCGAACTCGGCCGCTTCGAACTGCGCTCGGTCGGCAACGACGGGCTGAACGCGATGTTCGACGAGGGCGTCCGCCGCACCGACGCGATCTACGCCGAAGCGCTGCGCGACGGCCGCCTGCGCAGCGAACCCGACCTGACCGCGCCGCTTGCGGAGATCGCCACGATCGGCACCGACATCGGCACGATGACAGAAGCCGCGCCGAGCGGCGGCACCGACGCCGAAGTCGCCACCCCCGACGCGCGCAGCTGGAACGAGCTCGAGACGCTGCTCAAAGCGACACCGACCGTGACCGGCGTGACGCTGACCAGCCTGTCGCTCGGCGGCGTATCGCACATCGTCATCCGCCATGCCGACAGCTTCGACATGCTGGCATACCAGCTCGATCAGAAAGGGTTGCGTCTTGCGCCCTCGGGCGGCGGGCTGCTGCTGCGCCGCAAAGTGCCGGGCGATCCGGCAATCGCGCCGCCGGTAAGCGCGGCGGATCTGGCGAAGGCGGAGGCAGTCGCCGAGCCGGACGCGGCACCGTTAGCTGTGGGTAGTGGGGCAGGGAACGGCGGCAAGCCTCCCGCTGCTCCGCCGCCGGCCGCACCGCAAACACCGGCCGCGACCGAGACGCGCCGTCAGCGGTCGACGACGGGCGCGCCTAAGCCGCCGACGGGGGAGGCTGGCGGTCCGGTGGATCTGCTGCCGCCGGGCGGGCCGCGGTAGTGCGGTCGCCGCGGCCTCAGCCGCAAGTCTATTCCGAGCCGCTCAACCAGTCCTCGCGCCCGTTGCGAATGCGTAGAATGACGACACGATCAGCGTCGTCAAGTTCATAGACGATTAGATGCGCTTTGTAGGGGTAGGCGCGCACTGGCGGGCTGATCTCTTGCCGCAGCCGTGCCGCGTGCGGGTAATCGGCGAGAAACTCGACCGTCGCCTCAAGCCCCGTATGATAAGCATCGGCTTGGACGAGGCCAAATAGATCGATGCCAGCAATGAAGATTGCGGCAATGTCGTCGGCTGCGGCGCGCGTCAGCCGATAAGCTGCCACGCTCAGCTAGCGTTTCGGGTCGGCTGCCTGATAGCGCGATGGCGAACGTCTGCCATGTTTTCGTGACTGATACCGCCTGCCCGGGCGTCGTCGACATGCCGCTGCATGGCCGCGATCTTGTCACGCCGCTCCTGCTCGCGCCGAACCAGATCGCGCACGAAATCGCTGACGTTGCTGTAACGTCCGGTTTCGGTCTGCGCCTCGATCCAATGCTTCATCGGGTCGGGGAGCGAGATGTTCATTGTCGCCATATCCATCATTAATCGGCTATTTGGCAATCTTTGTCAAATCGAGCATCGCCCAGTTCGCGTCAGCAGTCGCTTAGCCCGGTGGATGCCGACACCCATAACTGCCCTGGACATGCGATCGCTACGTCAGCGCTCTTTGCAGTGCCGGGCGAGCGAACAGCTGGTCGACGTAGGCGATCACGCGCGGATGCTCGGCTGTCAGCAGCTGCAGCCACTTCGCGGTCTGCAGCGTGAAGCCCATCATCACGCCGGCCGCGGTAAACTCGTCTCCGGCCAGAAAGGCATCGACGGCCAGCGCCGCTT
>CAXTTR010000143.1:0-7606 GCA_964247215.1 uncultured Sphingomonadaceae bacterium | reverse complement strand
GGCGCGCGCCGTCGCGGTCGAGCCGGTGAACGCCACGCCCATGACACGCGCGTCCCCAGTCAGCGCGGCACCGACGTCGGCGCCGCCGGTCACAAGCTGCAGCACCTCGCGCGGCACCCCGGCTTCGTACGCCAACTCGACCGCGCGGCGGGCAATGCGCGGTGTCTGCGGCGCGGGCTTGGCGACGACGCTGTTGCCAGCGACCAGCGCCGCGGCGACCTGCCCGATGAAGATCGCCAGCGGGAAGTTCCACGGCGCGATCGCTGCGAACACGCCGCGCCCGGCAAGCCGGAGCTCGTTGCGCTCGCCGGTCGGCCCGGGCAGCGTCTGGGGCTCGAAGTGCCGCCGTGCTTCGAGCGCGTAATAACGGCAGAAGTCGACCGCCTCGCGCACTTCGGCGAGTGCGTCGGGAATGGTCTTGCGCGCCTCGTCGACACACAGCGCCATAAGCTCGTCGCGGTGTGCTTCGAGCGCGTCGGCGAGACCGTCAAGGCAGGCCGCGCGGGCGGCGACAGGGGTGGCGTCCCAGGCAGGGAAGGCAGCGTGCGCGATGGTGATTGCGGTAGTGACTTCGGCTGCCGACTTCTCTCTACCGTCATCCCGGCGAAAGCCGGGACCCACTGCTGCCGGCCGGATTGGGTCCCGGCTTTCGCCGGGATGACGCTGTAAGGATGCGGGATGAAGCTGTGAGGATGACTGAGCCACACCCGCCGCCACCCCCGCCAGCACCTCGGCATCCGACAGATCCAGCCCCGCCGAGTTCACCCGGCCCGGAAACAGCGCCCCCGGCAGCGGGATCGACGGATGCGGGCTACCCCCCACGCTCGCAATCTTCACCGCCGGGTCGGCGAGGAGCGTCGCGTCCGACACCCCGACATCGGCCAGCTGATGCACAAAGCTTGAATTGGCCCCATTCTCAAGCAGCCGCCGCACGAGATACGCCAGCAGATCGCGGTGCCCGCCGACCGGCGCATAGCTGCGGCAGGCATAGCCCTCCTCGCGCACCAGCCGCTCGTACAGCCCCTCGCCCATGCCGTGCAGCCGTTGAAACTCGAACCCGCCCGGCTTGCCCGCCCATTCCAGGATCGTCGCGACGGTCAGCGCATTGTGGCTGGCGAATGCCGGGAAGATATGGCTCGCCGCGAGCATGTCGTGCGCGCAGGCGAGATACGACACGTCGGTCGCCGCCTTGCGGGTGAACAGCGGATAGTCGCTCAGGCCCTCGACCTGCGTGCGCTTGATCTCGCTGTCCCAGTACGCGCCCTTGACCAGCCGCACCGACAGCTGGCGCCCGGTGTCTTCTCCGAGCGCCTGCGCCCAGCCGATCACCGCGCGGGCACGTTTGCCGTAAGCCTGCACCGCCATGCCGAGCCCGTCCCAGCCGCGCAGTGCCGAAGCACCCGCGACGCCGCCGATGATATCGAGCGACATCTCGAGCCGCTCGCTCTCCTCGGCGTCGACCGTCAGCCCGATGTTGGCGTGTGCGGCCGCCTGCGCCAAATCGGTCAGCATCGCGGTCAGCTCGGGCACGCAGCTATCGGCATGCGCCGTCTCATAGCGCGGGTGCAGCGCCGACAGCTTGACCGAAATCGAGTGCTTCGTCGCGGTGTTCGCCTTGCCGATGCGCGCGATCGCCTGTGTGTAGCTGTCGAAATAGCGCGCCGCATCCTCGCGCGTCCGCGCCGCCTCGCCCAGCATGTCGAAGCTTGCCGAGAAACCGCGGTTGCCGGTGTCGTCGGCGCGCGCCAGCGCCTCGTCGATGGTGCGCCCCATGACGAAGATCTGCCCCATCATGCGCATCGCCGCGCCGACCGCGGTGCGTACAAATGGCTCGCCCGAGCGCGCGATCAGCCGCTTGAGCACCGACGCGCGGCCGGTTTCAGCGCCGTCGCCGACCACGGCGCGGGTCAGCACCAGTCCCCACGTCGCCGAGTTGACCAGCAGCGAGTCCGACTTGCCGCTGTGCGCTCCCCAGTCCGCCCCGCCGATCTTGTCGCGGATCAGCAGGTCGGCGGTGTCGCTGTCGGGCACGCGCAGGAAGGCTTCCGCCAGGCTGAGCAGCGCGACGCCCTCCTGCGTGTTCAGCCGGTATTGCTGGAGGAAGCGGTTAACCCAGCCGCTCGACTGTGCCGACCGCAGCTCGGCAAGCAGCCCGAGCGCGCGGTTGACCACCGCCTCGCGCGTTGCCGGATCGAGGATCGCCGCGGGCAGCAAGCCCGCCAGCACAGCGGATTCGGGCGCACGGTGGAGCGGGCGCAGGGCGGCGCGAGTGGTGGCTAGGGTCATGGCACAGGCATAGCTTCCTCGCTCCCACCTGTCATCTTCAGCCCGTAGACGCGGCAGCTCGACCTGTGTCACCACGATGCGGAAGTGGGCTGGAGCAATTAAGCTCGGCGAAATAATCCTCTCCGATGCGGCACAATCGGCGCGGTGTGCCGTTATCGGCGGCGTTACACCGCACAGGAGCACTCTTCATGAAGATTATCGTAGCCGCCGCGATCGCCGCTGGCCTCGCGACGGGCGCGCTGGCGCAAACCTCGTCAACGCAGAGCACGACGTCGACCGCCACTGCGCCGCCCGCCACTAACGACCGGACGTCGCACAATCCGGCGTTGAAGGACAGTCACGTTAAATCGACGATGAAGCCCGCCAACGGCGCGAACTCGTTCACCGAGGGTCAGGCGCGCAAGCGTATGGCCAAGGCCGGCTATACCCAGATCGGTGCGCTGACCAAGGACAAGGACGGCGTCTGGATGGGCACCGCGATGCAAAACGGCAAGTCGGTCAACGTCGGCCTCGATTATAAGGGCAACGTGACGACGCGCTAAGCGCCGCCAAGCCTCTTAATTCAGCTTTGGAGTACGCATCATGACCAAGACCATCACCCATCTGTTCGACACGTATGCGGAGGCGAGCCAGGCGGTTCAGGCGCTCGAGCGTCTCGGCATCGCGCATGACGATATCAGCATCATCGCCAACAACGCCGACGGTAGCCACTCGGGCCTCGCCGGAACTGGCGGTACCAACGACGGCACCACCGGTGATGTCAACGACCGTGGCGACGTCAGCCGCGGTACCAAGACCGGTGCGCTACTCGGCGGCGCAGGCGGCTTGCTCGCCGGGCTCGGTCTGCTGGCAATTCCAGGCCTCGGCCCGGTGGTCGCAGCCGGCTGGCTCGCTTCGACCGCAGCCGGTGCCGCGATCGGCGGCGCGGGCGGTGCTGCGACCGGCTGCATTGTCGGCGCGCTAAAGAACTCGGGCCACACCGACGAGGAGGCGCACGTGTTCTCCGAGGGTGTCCGCCGCGGCGGCACGCTGGTCAGCGCGCGCGTTCCCGATGGCCATGTCGATCAGGCGCTGTCGATCCTGACGCAGCACAACGCCGTCAACACAATGGAGCGCGGCACCGCGTACCGCCAGAACGGCTGGTCGCAGTTCGACGAGAACGCCCCGGCGTACACCGGCGAGCAGGTCGCGCGCGAGCGGACGCTGTACGGCAACCGTTCGAGCGGGGCGATCTAAGGCTGCTGTCGGATTGCCGGCACAGGTTGAGTACAGGAAGGACCGCCCTCACCGGCGGTCCTTTTTGTGTGGCACCCGCAACACTGGAGCAAGATGCGATCGATCTGAGGTGGATAATCGCCGCTAACGGAGACCTACTCCGAGTAGTCGATCTTCGTGCTCGCCGTCTTAGCGTTACCGCCAAAGGTCCACGCCAGCGCAAAGTTGATGCCCCGCGGCCCGCGCCGGAGGCTGCTGACATCGTGGACGGTGCCGGTGTCGAGAACGACGCGGTCCTTCAGCGTATCGGTGATGTCGGTAACGGTGAACACCGCCGCGAGCCCTGGGCGCAACTGATGGCGGTAACCGAAGTTGGCGCTGGCGGCGGGCAGGCGGTAGCCCTGCGGGATCAGCCGTCGTCCCAAGTAGTTGACGCTCAACTGAAGCAGATCGCTCTTGCTCGCTTTGTAGTCGAGGTTGCCCTTCGCCGAATAGCCAATCGCGCTCCTGGCACCGGCGATGCCGATGTTCGCGGCGTCGATGCGGTTGTAATAGAAGCTTCCGCTGACGTTGTACGCGAGCGCCGGGCTGAACTTGCCGCTGCCGCTGAACTCGAGCCCGCCAGCGGTGCTCTTGCCGAGATTGTCCTGCGTCGTCAGCAGCACCGTCGGGCTGATCTGGCGACTGACGCTGGTGAACACATTGGTGCTGGCGCGCAGGTACGGCGTCAGCTCGATGTTGAGACCGTGCGCGGCATAGGCATAGCTCGCCTCGAAGGCGTCGGTTTCCTGCGGAACCAGCCTGGGGTTTCCGGCGCGCAGATTGATGGGATTCTGGTAATACGGATACGGGTTGAGCGCGTCGGCATCGGGCCGGACGATCCGGTGGCTGTAGCTGAAGCGCAGCGTCGAATGCTCGCTGCGGGCGTATTCGAGATGCAGCGTCGGATACAGCCGATAATAGTCGCTGCGGGTGTCGAGCGCCGTGGTGATCTGGTTGACGTTGATGCTCGTCGCTTCGAAGCGCAGTCCGGTCAGCGCGGTCAGCTTCTTGCCGAGGTGGAATTCATAGGTGCCGTAGAGCGCGTGCACCGTGCTCGCGTAGCCGAACTGATTGGTAAACCCCGGGTTGACCGACACCGCGCCCGACAGCGGATCGATGTTCTCGCCGACGTTATCATAATGCTGGTCGGTACGGTCGAGATCGTAACCGAGCAGCAGTTTCGCCCCGCCTGCTAGTGGCCGTGTGTATTCGGCCGTCAGCTCATACTCGATCTCGTCAGCATAGGGCGCTTCCTGGTCGCTGCTGATCTGAGCAGCTGGAGCGCGGTAGGTGTTGACGAAGCGCCGCGATTGGGCGTCGGCGGTTTCGCCACGGCGCAGGTCGAGCGTGAACTCGTGATCCTTACCGGCAAAGCTGTGCCGGTATTTGGCGGTCGCTTCGGAGTTAGTCTCGCGGTCGTGGCCTTGGCCGATACGGTCGAAGTCGGTGATGATACCGCTTGCTGTCCCGGTGATCAGGTTAAACTGGTGCAGCGCGGTCGACCCGACCCGCGAGTTGTAGGTACCGCTGGCGCTCAGACGGTCGGCCTTGGTCAGGTCGTAATCGACGCTGAGCGTGCCGATCGCAGATAGCCGCCGGGCGCTGACATAGCCATGCTGGTCGGTGTCGACCTGCTCGCCGCTGACCGGGTCGAGGCGTGAGCGGATGTCGGCGAACGGCCGGTAAGGCACGTCCCGCTTAAGGTTGAAGCTGCCGTTGACGCTGAGCTTACCCGCCCGGTACGCCTGTGTCGCGCCAAGGTTGAAGCGTCCGTCAGTGCCGACGCTGGTTTTGGCGGTACCCGAGCGGCCAGGCTTGCGGTTCTTCTTGGTGACGATGTTGATTAGCCCGGCCGAGCCGTCGGGTTTGAACGCCGCCGAGGGGTTCGTGATGACCTCTATCCGGTCGATGCTGTCGGCGGGAAGCTGCTGCAGCACCTCGCCGCGGTTGGCGGCCGAAAGCGACGTGGAAGGCTTGCCGTCGATCAACAGCTGGACGTTGCTGTCGCCGCGGATACTGACGTTACCGAGCGCATCGACTTCGACCGAGGGCAGGTTGTGGAGGATATCGGCAACCGAGCCGGTCGTCGCCTGCAGGTCGCGGCCGACGACATAGACTTTGCGATCGATCGAGCTCGTCGCTGGGGCACGGTCGGCGGAGACGACGATATCATCGGGCTTGCCGGTAGCAGCAGTACCCTTGGCGGGTGATTTCGGCGTCGCGGCCGCAGGCGGCGTTACAGCTGCCGGCTGGGCGACGACGGTCCCAGATACGAACAGCGCCGGCGCGCTGGCGATCAGCGTCAGCGTACGATGTGCCGTTAATCCCAATTACCCGCCCCAGTTGCTCGACGGCGACGACCGACATCGGTGCAGCGATCCCCCGATCGCCACCGCTACCGTTAGCGGCCATTCCTGAAGCAGAAGTTACCAGTCGAGCGTATGATTTGTTTCGGACTCAGATCGACCAGGGATGGCGCAATAATGTCACACCTCCGGTTCGGCCGTTAGCGGCAAGGTGCCGGTCAAGTCCAATACAGGATACGCGCCGAGGGCAGCCGGTTCGCAATCTCGATCTCGAAGAAGCGGCGCAGATCGGTCATCGTCGGCGCATCGTACACATGCTTGACCGAGCCGAACTTGGTGCGTTTCTCACTGCGGTTGGTCGAGCTCATGTCGAGCTTCGATCCCGGGTACCAGCTTTCGAGCGTCGCCTTTGACCCGGCCGAATAGCGATGCGTGATCAGCTCGACGGTCAGGTCGAGGCTGGCGACGCCGTCGAGTGCCCGCGCAACATCGGCGATCAGCTCGCCGTAAGCCTCGCGCCAGCCATCGGCCGCAATAATCGGCGCGATCGTCAGCCCGACGAGATAACCTGCATCCGCCATCCGCCGCAGCGCCGCCAGCCGCTGCGCGACCGGACTGGTACCGCCCTCGAAACGCGCATAGGCGGCGGGGTTGAGCGATACGCGCATCCGTGTCCGGCGTTGGTGATCGATACCGAGCAGCGGGCCGACCGCTGAGAACTTCGTTGTGAAGCGCAGCTGCGCGTCGGCGTTCCATTCGCCAAAATGCGCGATCAGCGCTGCCAGCGAACCGGTCAGGTGCTCGATGCCGAGCGGGTCGGTGTAGCACGATGCCTCGAACGTCGTGCCTTCGTGAACACGGGTTTTCGACCGCGAAGTGATCGTACCCTGTCCGAGGTAGCCCGGCAGCGCGTCGAAAATCTCGGGCAGGTTCGCATAGACGCGCGTGATCGGCGGGCCCTTGAGCGAGCCCGCAAGGTAACAATAGCTGCAGTGCGCCGGGCAGCCCTGTGCAAGGTCGACCCGCCAGTCGGCGCTTGGCGCGATCGGCTGAAACTTGAGCTTGCCCGGCGGCGCGACGACCACTGCCATCGTCGACTTCGCCTCCGCATAGCCACGCCGCGGATCGTTATCGGCGGGCGCCGGCAGCCGGTCGTTCGGCAGCTCGGTGACGTCGAGCCCAAGCATGGCCGCCCGCTCGGCGATGGCGCGGCCATGGTCCCACGCCAGCGCCGAGCGCGTCACCAGCACGCGCTTGGGCCGCCAGCCGCGACCGGCTTCGGCCAGTTGTACGGGATCGTCCATGACCTGCCGAACCAGTGGCGCGCCGATCGGTTCACGGCTGCGACCCCATCGCAGCACAGCCCAGGTCAGCAGGAAAATACGCCAAAGCGCGCCGGATGCGGCCGCTACCTACTCGCTCCAGTCGAGCCCGATGTCGCGGTAGACTTCGCGGTCGTCGGCCCAGTCGGGCTTGACCTTGACGTGCAGGAACAGATGCACCTTGCGCCCGGTCAGCTCGGCGATCCCGGCGCGCGCCGCCTCGCCGATTGCCTTGATTCGAGCGCCCTTCGCCCCGAGCACGATGGCCTTCTGGCTGTCGCGCTCGATCAGGATTTGCTGGTGCACGACGATCGACTTGTCGCGCCGCTCCTCCCACTTCTCGGTCTCGACCGCACTCGCGTAGGGCAGTTCGGCGTCGAGCTGAAGGTAGAGCTGCTCGCGGGTCAGCTCGGCCGCCAGCAGCCGCGTCGTCGC
>CAXTTR010000142.1:0-7684 GCA_964247215.1 uncultured Sphingomonadaceae bacterium | reverse complement strand
CCTACAAATCCCTGCCTACCATCTAGCCAATCATCTGGAGCCAGCAATGCCCAATCGCCGCGAAGTCCTGTCCCACACCGCGCTTGCCGGAGCTTTGCTGGCATCGCCACGCTGGGCGTTCGCGGCGAGCATGGCACCGAGCGGCGCGCTGGCTCCGGTGCTCGACAGCATCGCCAACGATATTGTCGCGAAAAGCCCCGAGACCGCGACCTCGCTGGGGCTCGACCGCGGCGACCGTGCGGCGCTGTCGGGGCAGCTGTCGGACGCCTCGGCCGCTGCTTACGAGCGCACCAAGGCCGACATGATGCGTTACCGGGCGCAGCTGACCAGCGTCGACCGCAAGACGCTGACCGGGCATGATCCCGTCTATTACGACACGCTGCTGTACGCGATCGACGCGGGGCTGCAGGGCGCCAAGTTCCCCTACGGCCGCGCTTCGGTCCACGGCGGCGTGCCGTATGCGATCAGCCAGCAGGACGGCTCATACCAGCAGGTTCCCGAGTTCCTCGACTCGCAGCATCGCGTCGAGACGCGCGCCGATGTCGAGGCGTACCTGTCGCGGCTGAACGCCTTCGCGCGGGTCCTCGACGATGAAACCGCGCAGCTGACCGGCGACGCCGCGCACGGTGTCATCATGCCGAACTTCCTGCTGTCGACGACGCTGACGCAGATGACCGGGCTGCGCGCGACACCCGCCGCGCAGCAACGCATGGTGACCTCGCTGGCGCGGCGTGTCGCGACGAACCACCTTGGGCCCGACCCGTCGGCGCGGGCGGCCGCGATCATTCAGACGGCGATCTACCCGGCGCTCGACCGGCAGATCGCCGCGCTCACCGCGATGCAGCCGCGCGCCACCGCCGACGCGGGCGTCTGGAAGCTTCCCGACGGCGAGCGTTATTACGCGTGGCAGCTGCGCAACCAGACCACCACCGAGCTCAGCCCCGCCGCCGTCCACGCCACCGGTCTGCGCCAGAATGCCGAGATCGAGGCCGAGATGGACGCGTTGCTGCGCAAGCAGGGTTTGACGCAGGGCAGCGTCGGCACGCGCATGTCGGCGCTCACCGCCGATCCGAAGTATCTGTTTCCCAACACCGACGCCGGGCGCGCCGACGCCGTCGCCTATGTCCAGTCGCGTGTCGCCGCGATCCGCCCGCAGCTGCCGAGCATTTCGAAGCTTGGCCTGCGCGCCGACATCCAGGTCAAGCGCGTGCCGCCCGACATCCAGGACGGCGCGGCGCTCGGCTATATGAACTTCGCGGCGCTCGATGGCTCGCGCCCGGCAATCTATTATATCAACCTGAAAGACACCGCTTACTGGCCGCGCTGGACGATCCCGACGCTAACCGCGCACGAGGGGCTGCCCGGTCATGCCTGGCAGGGCGCGTACCTCGCCGAACACCGCGCCGAGCTGCCGTTGATCTCGTCGCTGCTCGGCTTCAACGCCTTCGTCGAGGGTTGGGCGCTGTACGCCGAGCAACTCGTCGACGAGAGCGGGCTTTACAATGACGACCCGATGGCGCGGCTCGGCTATCTGCAGGCGCAGCGCTTCCGCGCCATCCGGCTGGTCACCGACACCGGGCTGCACGACAAGCGGTGGACGCGCGAGCACGCCATCGACTATATGACCGCGCAGAGCGGCCGGTCGCGCGGTGCGGTGACGAGCGAGGTCGACCGTTACTGCGCCTCACCGGGGCAGGCGTGCGGCTACAAGATCGGCCACAACGAGATCATCCGCCTGCGCGCCAGGACCAAGGCGGCGCTCGGGAGCAAGTATGAACAGCGCGACTTCAATGACGCGCTGGTTCGCACCGGCGGCGTGCCGCTGACGGTACTCGACAGCGTCATCGACCAGCACATCGCTGCGATGAAGGCTGCCTGAGATGACGCGCACGTTGCTTGCCGCGCTGCTCGCCGCCGCTTTCGCCGCGCCGCTGCAGGCGGAAACCGTCGCGGTGACCGCGGCACACATGCTCGATGTGATCAGCGGGCGCACCGTCGACGCGCCCGTAGTTATCGTCACGGATGGCCGGATCACCGCTGCCGGTCCGGCCGCCAGCGTCGCCGTCCCGGCGGGGGCGCGGCACATCGACCTGCCCGGCATGACGCTGCTGCCGGGGCTGATCGACATGCACGTCCATCTGACGGCCGAGCCGACGATCAGCGGCTACCGCGGCCTTGAATACGTCCACAGCTTCTCGACCGCGCTCGGCGTCGCGCACGCCAAGCAGACGCTTGAAGCCGGGTTCACCACCGTGCGCAACGTCGGCAGCAGCTATTACGACGACGTCGGATTGAAGCAGGCGATCGACGGCGGTTTCATCCCCGGCCCGCATATCGTGCCCGCGACGTACGCGATCGGCGCGACCGGCGGGCACTGCGACGCCGACGAGTTTCCGCCCGATGTCCACGTCGACATGACCGCCGTCGCCAACGGCCCCGAGGCGATCCGCGCCAAGGTCCGTGAGCTGCGTAAATACGGTGCCGAGGTGATCAAGTTCTGCGGCACCGGCGGGGTATTTTCGAAGACCGACAGCGTCGGGGGCCAGCAGTACAGCCAGGAGGAGATGAACGCGCTCGTCGCCGAAGCGCATCAGCTGGGCCTGCGCGTCGCCGTCCACGCGCACGGGACCGCGGGCATCAACGCCGCGCTGCGCGCTGGCACCGATACGATCGAACACGCCAGCCTCGCCGACGACGAGAGCTTTCGGCTAGCGAAGGCGCACGGCAGCTGGTTTTCGATGGACATCTACGACGACGACTACATCCTCGCCGAAGGCACGAAAAACGGCGTTTTCGCGGAGTCGCTGGCGAAGGAGAAGATGATCGGCCGGCAGCAGCGCGAAACCTTTCGGCGCGCTGTCAGGGCCGGGGTCAATATGGTGTTCGGCACCGACGCTGGCGTCTATCCGCACGGCACCAACGCGCGCCAGTTCAACACGATGGTGACATGGGGGATGACGCCGCTGCAGGCCGTGCAGGCTGCCACTGTCAACGCCGGCGAAGCACTCGGCCGCACCGGCGACGTCGGCGCGATCGCGGTGGGGCGCTTTGGCGACATGATCGCGGTGCGCGGCGACCCGCTGGGTGATGTCCGGCTGCTGGAGGCAGTGCCGGTGGTGATCAAGGGCGGTATCGTCGTCAAGGACACGCGCTGAGCGGGTGAAAAACCGCCCTTTCCGCGAGCGGATCGGCTTCGCAGCAGCCGGGCTGGTCGAAGGCTTCCGGCGCGAGCGCAGCATGCGGACGCACTGCGTCTTTGCTTTACTGGCTTTTGTGGCGCTGCTGGTGCTGCGGCCGGCACCGGTGTGGTGGGCGCTGGTGGCGATCACTATCGCACTGGTGCTGGCGCTCGAGCTGCTCAACTCGGCGCTGGAGGGCGCTATCGACCTGCTCCACCCGGGACTGCATCCCGAGATCAAGGTCATCAAGGACATGGTCGCGGGCGCGGTACTGCTGATGAGCTTCGCAGCGCTCGCGGTGGCGCTGGCGATGGTGGTGGCGAGCGAACGGGTGCGCGAGTGGGTGGCTGGCGTGATTGGCTAGCGACCCTTCCTGCCTGCTCCCCTCCCTTCTTTGGGGGAAGCAGAACTAGAACGCGCGTGGCTTGGATAAATTTAGCCTCTCCTGTGACACCCGTCACAGCGCCCCTGAACACGGCTGGATACTACACGGCATCGGCGGACGGATAGTCCGGCAGCCGAACCAAACAGGGATATCCGCCATGAAGACCATCATCCTCGCCATCGCCGCCGTCGCTAGCCTTACCGCCACTGCCGTCAGCGCCCAAGGCATTCCGACCGCCACGGTCAGCTACGCCGACCTCGACCTGCACAGCCTGGCCGGCATGAAGACGCTTCACGTCCGCATCCGCAACGCCGCGAACAGCGTCTGCAGCGTTCCGACCAGCGGCGACCTCGCCAGTCGCACCGCCGCGCAGAAGTGCCGCTCGGTCGCGATCACCGGTGCGATGAAGCAGGTGCCCGACTTCGCCACGCAGCAGGTCGCTTCGCGCTAGAACTCGTCACGCTTCAAACGCGCGGTCAGCCGGGCGGAGAGCAATCTCCGCCCGGCCGTCGTTGTTTATGGATGCTTTCCCGCTGCCAGCGGCTCGCTTCTCAATCGACCAGCTTTCGGTCTAAGATGCAGCCGGGCACGCAGGGGAAGACATGACAGCGATCGACGAGTGGGCCGCGCATCTCGGGCGCAGTCCGGTTTTTGGCACGCTGTCGGTCGCGGCGCGGCAGCGGCTGGCGGGGGCGGGGACACCGCTCAAGCTGGCGCACGGCGAACGGCTGTTCGCGGCGGGGGATCCCGGCGATGCAGCCTTCCTGTTGCTCAGCGGCGAGCTCGAGGTCGCATTGAGCCGTGCTGACGGCGGCGAGACGTGGCTGGCGCAGCTCGGACCGGGCTCGGTCACCGGGGAACTCGCGGTACTCGACGGCGGCTCGCGGTCGGCGGACGTATCGGCGACGCGCAGCTCGCAGCTGCTCCGGCTGGGGCGCAGCGCCGTGCTCGAAGCGCTAACCACCGAGCCGGCGGCAGCGCTGCAGCTGCTCACTATTCTCGTCGACCGGCTGCGCGCCGCGAATGCGCTCGTCGAGGCGTCGAGTGCACTGAACCTAGGGGCGCGCCTGGCGCGGCTGCTGCTCAAGGCCGAGCGCCGCGAAATCCGCAGCCAAGCCGAACTGGCGCGGCTGACCGCGGCAACGCGCGAGTCGGTCAATCGCAAGCTGGCGGCCTGGCGCGCCGCCGGCTGGGTCGACGTGACGCCGCGCGGCATCGAAGTGGCCGACCGCGCCGCGCTCAGCCGCGAGGCCTGTCTCGATCAGATATAGTTCATCGTTCGATGGCGAACTCATTCATAATCTCGCTCCTGGGCTTATAATCCGCTCACCCGAGCTTTCGTCGAAAAGTCCTATCCGGATACGACCCTTCGGGGGGTGACGGTCCAACTCGGACGAAATTGGGTTGATACGGTAACGTACAGAAGCTGTTGCCTGTTTGCAACACGTCTGCTCGTTATTTCCAGTTAATGCATCGCTCTAGCGCAACGCTTGTTGGGGCGGCATGGCTGTGTTTCGCCATCTCAAGGAGTTGTTTTATGTTGCGTATGCTTAAACTAGGTGCCGGTCTCGTCGCCACCGGTTTGCTTGCCGGCACCGCTTATGCTCAGGTTACGACAGGTGCCGCGTCCGGCATCACTGTCAACCAGCAGGCGGTCGGGAACGCGCTCGACGCGGCCATCACGCCGACCGCTACCCCCGCGAGCTATTCGCTGCTGCCTGAGCTGACATTGCGCAGCGTCGATTTTCAGGAGTCGACGGTGCTCCGCTATCTGCGTGACTTCCGCGCCGGTGGCACCGGCGTCAACGGCACCGCGGGCGTCACCAAGCCCGGCAGCCGCCAGCTTGGGTCGTTCCTTGTCGCCAGCGGCCGCACCGGATATTACGACGCGCGCGGCGACCGGCCGAGCCCGACCTATAACGCCGTCAGCGTCATGGGCGGCATCGACACGCGCTTCGGTGCCCGCTCGCTGATCGGCGTCACCGCGGGCTATGACCAGACCGATGCGCGCTTCACGCTCGGCGAGCGTAACAGCGGTATTCACAGCTGGTTTGCCGGCGGCTACGGCACGCTCGGCGCGGGGCCGCTGTACGTCGACCTGTACGGCACCTACGGCGAGGCCAATTACGACCTTTTCCGCGCCGCGCAGGCCGGCGTGACCGTGCCCGACTTCTACGCCTACACTCGCAGCCGCACGTACCTCGCAGGCGGCAGCACCGGGCTCAGCTTCCAGCGCTTTGGCGTTGAGTTCGAGCCGTTCGCCGGCATCCGCTACGCCAACCTGCGGATTGCGGGCCTGAACGAGGGCAGCGGCGTCGGCGCGCTGTCGATCGGCCGCGACAAGTACATCTCGCTGGTGAGCAGCGCGGGTATCCGCGCCGGCAGCACGCTGACTTTCGACGGCGCGACGATCCGCCCGGAAGTTCGCGGCGCATGGCGGCATGAGTTCCGCAACAGCGGCGCGCAGGCGTTCGGCTACGGCCTCAATGCCAATGACGGCACAACGCAGCAGCTGATCTACTCGCCGACCCCGCTCGGGCGCGACTTCGCCACCGTCGGCGGCGGTTTCACCGTAAGCGGCGCGGCGAGCCCGATCTCGCTCGTCGTCGACTATAACGGCGAGTTCGGCAACGGCCGTCACATCAACGGCGTTACCGGCGGCTTGCGCCTGACGTTCTAAGCCGGAACGGGCCGGGGTGCATCGCGCGCTCCGGCCCATTCCCAACCTGCCGCCGACCGCTTACATAGCGGCATGGCCACCCTTCCCAGAACAACGACCGCAGCCGAGCCAGCGGCCGCTGTGCCGCCCAAGCTCGCCAGGCTGAGCCTGCTCTGGCGGTTTGCCAAGCGCTATAAGGGCCAGCTCGCCGCCGCGCTGACCGCGCTGACGCTGGCCGCCATCGGTAACCTCGCCATCCCGCTCGGTTTTAAGGAAATCGTTAACCACGGCTTTGGCGCGGGCAGCGATCCCGGCACGATTGCGCCGTACTTCGAGGGCATGCTCGCCGTCATCGTCGTCCTCGGCATCGCGACAGCCTTCCGCTTCTATTACGTCAGCTGGATCGGCGAGCGCGTCGTCGCCGACCTGCGCCGCTCGGTCCAGGGCCATCTGCTGACGCTCGACCCAGCGTTCTTCGAGGAGAACCGCCCGTCGGAGATCGCCTCGCGGCTGACCTCGGACACCGCGATCATCGAGCAGGTTGTCTCGACTTCGGCGTCGGTGGCGCTGCGTAATCTGTTCACCGGCGTCGGCGCGGCGGTGATGATGGCACAGCAGAGCCTCAAGCTCACCGGCATCATGGTCGTCATCATTCCGCTGACCGTGCTTCCGATCCTGCTGCTCGGGCGGCGCGTCAAGAACCTGTCGCGCTCGAGCCAGGACAGTATTGCCAACGTCGGCACGATCGTCGCCGAGGTGCTCGGCGCGATCAAGGTCGTCCAAGCTTTCACCCAGGAGAAGCGCGAGGCCGCGCGCTTCGGTGCCGCGGTCGAGGCGACTTTTGCCGCCGCCAAGCGCCGCATCCTGAACCGCGCCGGCATGACTGCGCTGGCCATCACCCTGCTGTTCGGCGCGATCGTCGGCATCCTGTGGGAGGGCGCGATCGACGTCATCGCCGGGCGTATGACCGGCGGCGCGATCACCGCTTTCGTGCTCTATGCCGCCTATCTCGCCGGCGCGTTCGGTTCGCTGACCGAGGTCTACGGCGACTTCATGCGCGCCGCCGGAGCCAGCGGCCGTCTGCAGGAGCTGCTCGCCGCACGCCCGGGCATCGCCGCCCCGGCGCATCCGACGCCGCTGCCCGCTCCGGCGCGCGGCGCGCTCCGCCTCGACCACGTCACCTTCCACTACCCGACCAAGCCCGACGCTGCCGCGGTCATCGACTTCAGCCTCGACGTCCGCCCCGGCGAAACCGTCGCGCTCGTCGGGCCCTCAGGCGCGGGCAAATCGACCCTGTTCCAGCTCGTCCAGCGCTTCTACGATCCGCAGTCCGGCACCATCCGCCTCGACGGCGTGCCCTTGACCGCCGCCGACCCGCTCGATGTCCGCGCGCGCATCGCCGTCGTGCCGCAGGAAACTGTCATCTTCGCCACCAGCGCCTATGAGAACATCCTTTACGGC
>CAXTTR010000141.1:6384-7700 GCA_964247215.1 uncultured Sphingomonadaceae bacterium | reverse complement strand
GAAAATCAGGCTCGTGTGAATCCCGTCGATTCAAATCGGTCGAGTTCAACTCTAGCGTCCGTCTGTGGATGGCCGGATCATCGAGGACTCGTTGGCGATCGGAGATGCCAATCCGCTGGGAAGCCGGCCATTTGCGCGCCAGCAATATATCGAGCAATTCAGGATGCAGTGCGCACTACCGCGCATCATGCGCATCGGCGGCGGCGCTTCGGCGCAACTAGGCGATCTGCTTCTGTCGCTCGGCCTGTCGCGACCGTTGATCGTCACCGACGCTTTCCTGCAAAGCCAAGGTCGTGTCGATCGGTTGCTCCAAGGATTGGCGGACGCCGGCATCCACGGTGCCCGCTTCTTCTCCGAGACGGTGCCCGATCCCACGACCAGTTCGATCGCAAGCGGCATCGAGCTTTTAAGCACAACGATCACGATTGCGTCGTGGGCTTCGGTGGTGGCAGCTTGCTGGACAGCGCCAAGGCGATCGCGGTGTTCAGCACGATAACGGGGCCGATTCGCGAGTACCGTGCGCCGCATGTGCTCGATGCTCCCGGACTCCCCATCATCGCCATTCCGACCACCGCAGGCACCGGATCGGAGGCCCACCCGATTTACGATCGTTACCGACGATCAGGCTGACGAGAAACTGTTGTGTATCGGACTTGCCTATCTTCCAGTCGCAGCACTGGTCGACTTCGAGCTCACGCTGACAATGCCGCCCCGGCTCACTGCCGATACCGGCATCGACTCTCTTACTCACGCGATTGAAGCCTATGTTAGCCGAAAGGCGAGCCCCTTCTCCGACACCTTTGCGCTTCGCGCCATAGCTGAAATCACCTCCAACATTCGTGCTGCATTTCATGAACCGCAGAACCGCGAAGCGCGCGAGGCCATGATACTAGGTGCAACCCTTGCCGGCATCGCCTTTCCAACGCGTCCGTGGCTTTGGTTCATGGCATGAGCCGGCCGATCGGCGCGCTTTTTCATGTGCCGCACGGGCTCTCCAACGCCATGCTGTTGCCGGCAGTGACGGCCTGGTCCGCATCCACCGCCCCTGGGCGGTACGCTGACTGCGCGCGCGATGGGGCTCGCCCATGATGCGGAAGGCGACCAAGACCATGTTGCCCGCCTGGTCACCAAACTGACCGCGCTCAATCACGAGCTCGGTGTCCCGTCACCGGCCCAGTACGGCATCGACCGGGACGCATGGGCCCGATCTCTCGTTGTCATGGCCGAGCAGGCCCTCGCCTCCGGATCGCCGGCAAACAACCCTGCGGTGCCGACCATCGACGAAATCCAGCAACTCTACCGCCAAATCTACGCCT
>CAXTTR010000141.1:0-6374 GCA_964247215.1 uncultured Sphingomonadaceae bacterium | reverse complement strand
GACACCACATCGCGGCGCCCATGTCGCTGGGGCCAGCGGCCGAACGTCCAGCATCTGCTGTCCCGCAACCGGCGCCGTGTCGGCGGAACTGTCGCTCGCCAGTGCGGTTGAGGTTGATAGCGCGGTACAAGCCGCCGCGAAGGCCTTTCCGGGCTGGTTGTCCACGCCGCCGCATGTCGGTGCACGGATTCTCGTCCGGTTCGCGGCACTGATTAATTTCAAGCACGGGAAGGTTCTTTCCGATGCGCGGGTGAGGTAACGCGCGGGCTAAAGTCGTTAGATTTGCCTGTGCCGCGCCTACCTTGTTGAAGGGAATATTCCGAAAATGTCGGCCGCAACGTCGATGGCATATTGTGTCGATGGCATACTGTTTCGTCAGTCTTGGGGGTAGTCGCTGGCATCACGCCCTTCAATTTCCCGGCAATGGTGCCATTGTGGATGTTCCCGGTGGCACTCGCCTGCGGGAACTGCTTCATCTGATCTTCCCCGTCTGAGTGGTCCATCGACTGTGACGGTCTGGATCACGAAAGGGACGAGGGATGCCGAGCAGGAAGCACAAGCCGGAGGAGATCATCGGCAAATTGCGTGAGGTCGAGATCGTGTTGGGCCAGGGCGGGACGGCCGCCGAGGCATGCCGGCGGATCGCGGTCAGCGAGCAGACCTGCTACCGCTGGCGCAAGGAGTATGGCGGTCTGAAGACCGACCAGGCGCGGCGGATGAAGGATCTCGAGAAGGAGAACTTGCGGCTTCGCCGCGCGATTTCCGACCTGACGCTCGACAAGCTGATCCTGCAGGAGGCGGCACGGGGAAACTTCTGAGCCCCGCGCGGCGACGGCGGTGCATCGACCAGTTGCGGCGCGAGCTGCCGGTATCCGAGCGACGGATATGCCGGGTTCTCGGGCAGCACCGGTCGACGCATCGCAAGGTGCCGCGCGGGGCTGATGACGAGCCGGCGCTGAAGCAAGACATCATCGCGCTGGCCAAGCAGTACGGGCGGTATGGTTATCGCCGGGTGACCGCATTGACGCCCGACGACCCAGCCGGTGTCATCGCTTTCCTGACCTTGGCGGATGCGGCGATGATGACTGGCACAATCATCGACCTCGACCAGTTTGTCACCGTCACGATCAACGACAATCCCGGCAGGTGAGGCGGTTATCGGCACGAACAGGTTTGCGTGCGGCAATCGCAGCCGGGGCTGGTTGGCATGCCGCCGCGGGGCGTGCGCATCGCTGAGGGAGCGGGCCGCTAAGCTCGCACCGGATCAGCTTTCCGCCGCCACCGTTTCCCACCCGCCACCCAGCGCTTTGTACAACCGCGACAGGTCGGTCAGCAGCGTTGCGTCCGACTGCGCCAGCGAATTGCGGTTCGATAGCAGCGCCCCTTGCGCGTTGAGCACATCGGTAAAGTCGACCAGCCCGGCATCGAACTGCGCGCGCGCCAGTCGTACAGTAATGCCGGCGGTCTCGACGCCACGGCGCAGTTCGGCATTGCGGCGCTGCTCGGCGGTGTAGGCGACGAGCGCGTCATCGACGTCGCGAACCGCGCCGAGCACGGCTTTTTGGTAGTTGGCGTAGGCTTCGTCGCGTGCCGCCTTGGCATTGCGGACGGTCGCCCGGCGCGCGCCGAAGTCGAGGATCGGCACGCTGACGGCGGCGTCGATCGTCGTCTGGATGCTGTTACGTTCGAAAAGCGTCGCCAGCGAGGTCGACAGTAACTCACCAACGCCCATCAAGTTAAACTTCGGATACAGATCGGCAACCGCGACGCCGATATCGGCGGTGGCGGCCGCCAGCTGGCGCTCGGCGGCGCGCACGTCGGGGCGGCGGCGCAGCAGCTCCGACGGCAGCCCCGTTGGCACCTGCGGCGGCACGCTCTGAAGGGATTTTGTGAGCGGACGCGGCATATCAAGTTCGACCGCCAGAGTATCGGGAGCCTGCCCGGCGAGCACCCCGAGCGCGTGGACCTGTGCATTCGCCTGCGCCTGCAGTGTCGGTAGCTGCGCGCTGACGTTCGATAGCTGCAGTGACTGCTGACGCTCGGGCAGCTCAGCAATCAGCCCTGACTGACGCCGCGCGGTGACTAGCCGCAACGTAGCCTGCTGGCGCTCGAGTTCGGTGCGCGAGATCTCGATCTGGTTTTGCAGCGAACGCAGCTGCAGGTAATCGCTGGCGACCTCTGCCGCTAGGCTGACCTGCAGGTCGCGCTGATTCCAGGTCGCCGAATCGGCACGGGCGCGCGCGCCCTCGACCTGGCGGCGCACGCTGCCGAACAGATCGACTTCCCACGATGCATCGACGCCGAGCGAGAAGGTCGTGATGCCGCTGCCAGGCAGCGCGATGCCGTTGTTGCTGCTCCCGCCGGAGCCGCTGCCTCCGCCAGCCCCGCCGAATGCGCTCGCGATCGAACTCAGTCCGGCGTTCTTGCTGAAGTCGATGCGATTGATGCCTGCAGTGCCGTCGAGCGTCGGGAACAACGACGAACGCGCCACCGCGACCTGGGCGCGCGCCTGCTCGATCCGTGCCGCCGCTGCCGTCAGGTCGAAGTTACCGCTGAGCGTCAGCGCGATCAACCGGTCGAGCTCGGGATCGGCAAACTGCTTCCACCATTTGGCGGGGACGGTACCAGCAACCGACGGCTGAGTATAAGCCGGCGGCACGGGCAGTTCCGCAATCGATGGTTGCTTATAGTTCGGGCCGACGGTGCAGCCAGCCAGCGCTAGCGCGGCGAGCAGGGTATAGCGGCGCATTAGTGCGCTCCCGCCTGTGCGCCCTTCGGACTGCGCAGCAGCAGCACCACCGGGCTCAACAGCAGCACGACGATCATCAGTACATGGAAGACGTCGATGTAGGCCAGCATCGTGGCCTGCCGCACAACGATCCGGTACAGCTGACCGTTCGCCGACTGTGTCGCTTGCGCCGCTGACATGCCGACGCTGCGCAACCCCTGCTCAATTGCGCCGAAGCCCGAGGCGTAGTTCGGCCCGAGCGGGCTCAGGCGCTCGACCAGCTGCGACTGATGATATTGGCTGCGTTCGCTGAGCAGCGCCTGCGACAGCGAGATGCCGAAGGTACCGCCCAGGTTACGGAAGACGTTGAGCAGCGCCGAAGCATGATTGGTGTCCTGCGGCTTCAGCCCGGTGTAAGCCGCGACCGTGATCGGCACGAACAGGAACGGCAGCGCCACCGCCTGAAACAACCGCGCTATTCCGGCATCCCAGAAACCAATCTCGGCGTTGAGCCTGGTCAAATTCCATAGTGCCGCCGCCTGTACCAGCAGCGCGCCGCCGAGCAGCAATCGCACGTCGACCTTGCCGATCAGCCGCCCGACGATCGGCACGGCGATCACCGTGCCGATGCCGCCCGCGGTCAGCGCCAGCCCGGCGTTGGTCGCGGTGTAGCCGAGTACCTGCTGCAGCATTTGCGGGATCAGCTGTGTCGTCCCGAACAGGATCACCCCGGTGATCGTCATCACCGCGATGATCGCGGCGAAGTTGCGGTTGCCGAGCAGCTTCAGGTCAACGATCGGATCGTCGCGGTTGGTTTCCCACAGGATCAGCCCGATGATCGCCAGCACGGCGATGATCGTCGTCGCGACGATGAACGGGCTGCCAAACCAGTTCTCGCGCTCGCCCCGGTCAAGCGTCAGTTCGAGGCAGCCGAGTCCGGCGGCGACCAGCAGGAAGCCGATGTAGTCGACCTTGAGGCCGCCCTTAAGCTTTTGCTTACGCTCGTCAGTCAGTATTTTGGGTTCGGCGACGAAGCTGCTGACGAGAAACAGCGACAGGATTCCGATCGGCACATTGATCAGGAAAATCCAATGCCACGAATAGTTGTCGGTAACCCAGCCGCCGATCGTCGGCCCGAGCACCGGTGCGACGATGATGACGAACGAATAAGCCGCGAACGCCTGGCCGCGTTTAGCCGGCGGAAACGTATCGGCGAGCATCGACTGCTCCGACGGCGCCAGCCCGCCACCGCCGATACCCTGCAGGATGCGGGCGACGACGAGCAGCTGGATGTTGGGCGCGAAGCCGCACGCCAGCGACGCGGCGGCGAACAGCGCTACCGAGATCATGTAATAGCGCTTGCGCCCGACGACGTCGGACAGCCAGCCCGAGATCGGGATGACGACGGCGTTGGCGACGAGGTAGCTGGTCAGCACCCAGGTTGCCTCGTCGAGCGACACCGAGAGCGATCCCGCGATGTGGTCGAGCGAGACGTTGGCGATCGAGGTGTCGAGCACCTCCATGAACGTCGCGATCGAGATGATGCCGACGATCAGCCACGGATTGCGCTTGCCCGCCGCCGACCGCGCGCCGGTCCAGCCGCCGCCCTTCGCAGCGCTGGCCATTTAGCGGACCTTGACCGTCGGTACCACCGACATGCCCGGCCCGACCGGGTAGGAGCGCAGGTCGGTGTTGTCGATGTCGATGCGGACCGGCACGCGCTGCACGACCTTGACGAAATTGCCGGTGGCGTTCTCCGCCGGCAGCAGCCCGAACGCCTGCCCCGCACCGCGCTGGAACGAGGCGACATGGCCGTGGAAAGCGACGCTGGGCAGCGCATCGATACGGATGTCGACCGGCTGCCCGACGCGCATCAGCGCCAGCTGCGTTTCCTTGAAGTTCGCGGTGATCCACAGGTTAAGCGGCACGATCGCCATAATCTGCTGGCCGGGCGTCACGTACGATCCGACGTTGACGTTGCGGTTGGCAATATGCCCGAAGATCGGCGCATAGATGTTGCTGTTGGCGACGTCGACGCCCTGCGCCTTCAGGTCTGCACCGGCTGCAGCGACCTGCGCCTGCGACGACGCAATCTGCGTCTGCGACGATTTTAGCTGCGCCAGCGCCTGGTCGAGTTGCTTGACCGCAGCATCGCGTTGCGCCGCCGCGGTACGTACCGCGGTCACCGCGGCATCGAGCTGCTGCCCTGATACTGCGGCGGGCTCGCTGCGCTGTAGACTACGATAGCGGGCGAGATCGGCCTCGGCCTTATCGAGATTGGCTTGCGGCTCGCGGATGTTGGCGCGTGCCGCGTCAACGGCGCGGCGGTTGACGGTCACCTGCGCACGCGCTTGCGTCACTCCGGCGCGCGCCTGCTGAAGCTGCGCCTGCGACTGCTGCTGCCGCGCGCTCGTGGTGCGAGTGTCGACGGTGGCGAGCAGCTGCCCCGGCCCGACAATATTGTTGTCGTCGACCAGCACCGAGGTCAGCACCCCCGACACCTGCGGCGCCAGCCGAACAATGTGTCCATCGACATAGGCGTCGTCGGTCGACTCATACTGCCGCGCGTGCAGCCAGTAGAGCACGCCCACAGTAATCAGCACGATCAACGCAATGCCAATGCCGATCAGCAGCCCCGTACGCTGCAGCAGCGACCTCGGCGGCGGCTTGTCGTCGCCGTCCTTGTCGTCACCCTCTTTGTCGTCGCTCTGTCTACCGCCATTCTGTTCGTCGTCGCCGTGCTTATCGTGATTGTTCGCGTCGCTTCTCTTCTGCTTTTCAGGCTCTGGTGAGCGGCGCTCGTTGTCAGCAGGCCGATCGTCGCCAGTCTGGTTATCGCTGCGCTGAACAGGTGCGTGGTCACGCGGGTTTGCCTGACTGTCCATTGCGCCTCTCAACATCCGCTAGCACCCGACGCGTGCTGCACTGCGGCTTCCCGTTCCAAACTGCCGCGCATCGATCCCGTTCCGAATCGGACAATGCTTTCCAATAGGTCACCTGGCGCAACTGCGGCAGCGAGGTCGGCCGCAACAGTTTCCTTGTGCAGGGCTGGCTGCCTCCCGATCCGCCAACCGGACACGGCAGTCATAATTACATCTTCCAGCTGTTCGCACTTTCGGCAAGCGCCGATCTTGGCACAAGCCGGGCCGAAGCGATGTTGTCGAAGCGATGCGTAGTAAGGTGCTCGCGACCGGCGCGCTCGTTGGAACCTACGCGCGCGAGGCGAAATAGTCCTCGAGGTCGTCGCTGCCGCCAATGCGGTCACCGTCGATATAGACTTGCGGCGTGGTTTCGACGCCCTCCTTCGCCTCGAACGCGTCGACTTCAGCACGGGTGTGCAGGATACGGTCGTCGACGGTGTAGCCGTGCGCTTCAAGCATCTGCTTGGCGCGAACGCCGAACGGGCAGGTGTGGTCGGGCAGAATCATCCGGTACAGCACGGCGTGGTTCGGCGTCGCCATATTCAGCTCCTCTGCTTGCTCAGCTCAGGCGAGCGTCAGTCCGACATCAAGATTGCCGCGGGTTGCGTTCGAATAGGGGCAGACCGCGTGCGCGGCGTGCATCAGCCGCTCGCCCGCTTCGTGCTCGACCCCCGGCAGGCTGATCTTCAGGTCGGCGGTGATGCCGTAGCCTCCCTCGGAACGCG
>CAXTTR010000140.1:4766-7772 GCA_964247215.1 uncultured Sphingomonadaceae bacterium | reverse complement strand
CCCGCTCGACGTTGATCGACGGTCCCGGCTTCTTCGCCGTTGCCTCGATCTTCGGCTTGACCCCGAGTGCGATCAGCAGCGACGACGAGACGAAGATCGACGAATACGTCCCGACGATGATGCCGAGCAGCATCGCCGCGGTAAAACCAAAGATCACGTTGGGGCCGAGAATGAGCATCATCGTCAGCACGATGATCATCGCGAGGCTGGTCATGACGGTGCGCGGCAGCGTTTCATTGACCGACAGGTCGATAATCGGGCCAATATCCATCTGACGGTACTTGCGCAGATTCTCGCGGATGCGGTCGTCGATGACGACCTTGTCATTCAGGCTGTAGCCGATAATCGTCAGCACCGCGGCGACGACGCTGAGGTCAAACTCGAGCTGCGTCAGCGCGAAGAATCCCAGCGTCACGGTGACGTCGTGGACAAGCGCGACGACGGTCGAGACTCCGAAGTGCCATTCGAAGCGGAACCACGTGAACATCGCGACGGCGAGCATCGACAGCAGTACCGCGAACGCGCCCTTCTGCACCAGCTCACTGCTGACCTTGCCGCTGACCGATTCGACGCGGCGGAAGCTGACCTGGCCGTAACTGCCTTTGAGACTGGTCTCGACCTTTGCGACGACTTTCTGCACCGCGGCCTGGTCGCCCGGCGGCAGCGGCAGCCGGATCAGGATTGTCCGTGCGTTGCCGAACTCCTGCAGCGCCGCCTTGCCGACGCCGAGGCTCTCGACCTTGCTGCGCAGGCCGTCGAGCGGCGGGGCCTTGGGGAAAGCGACCTCCATCGTCAGCCCGCCCTTGAAATCGACGCCAAGGTTCAACCCGCGCGTCGCCAGCAGCCCGATCGAGCCGAGCGTCAGCAGCAGCGTGAAGGCGAACGCGATATAGCGCCGCCGGACGAAGCCAATGTTAGTATTGTCGGGGATGATCTTCAGCGGCATGGGATGGCTTTCGTCACTTGATCCTCCCCGCCTTCGGGGAGGGGGACCACGCCTCTTCCGGCGTGGTGGAGGGGCGGAGCGACCGGGATGGCTCCGTTCTGCGCGCTATAGGCGGCTTGCGGGTCGTAAGGCGGTCAACACTGAATCTCCGCCCCTCCGTCGCGCAAGCGCGCGCCACCTCCCCGAAGGCGGGGAGGATCAGATTCATATCGCCAACGCTGCGGGACGCCGCGCCTGCAGCCAGCGCGACACCATCAGCCGCGTCACCGTCACCGCGGTGAATACGCTCGTCGCGATGCCGATCGACAGCACGACCGCAAAGCCCTTGATCGGGCCTGAGCCGAACGCGAACATGATGATCGCGACGATGATGTTGAGCGAGTTGGCGTCCCAGATCGTCCGCGTCGCATCGCGGTAGCCGACCTCGACCGAAGCGATGACGCCCCTGCCCTTGCGCTGCTCCTCGCGGATGCGCTCGTTGATCAGCACGTTGGCGTCGACCGCAGCACCGATGGTCAGCACGAGGCCCGCGATGCCCGGCAGCGTCAGCGTCGCGCCGAGCACCGACATGATGCCGAGGATCATGAAGATGTTCAGGATCAGCGCCAGCACCGAATACACCCCGAAGCGCCCGTAGGTGGCGATCATCAGCACCGCCACCGCGAGCGTCGCCACCGCGGCGGCGAGCGTGCCGGCGCGGATCGAATCCGCCCCGAGGTCAGGCCCGACGGTGCGCTCCTCGATGACTTTGAGCTCGACCGGCAGCTTGCCCGAGCGCAGCAGGATGGCGAAGTTGTTGGCGCTCTCGGTGGTATAGTTGCCGGTAATGATGCCGGAGCCGCCGAGGATCGCACCGTTGATGCGCGGATCGGAAATGACTTTGTTGTCGAGGATGATCGCGAACGGCTTGCCGATGTTCTCCTGCGTCGCCTTGGCGAAACGCCGTCCGCCGGCGCTGTCGAAACGAAACGACACTGCCGGGCTGCCATTCTCGTCGTTCGACACCTGTGCATCGATCAGCTGGTCGCCGGTAATCATCGCGCGGCGCTTGACGACCGCAACCCCGGCGCGCTCGGCATAGGGCAGCAGCTGGTCGCCCGCGGGGGCGCGGCCCTGCGCCACCACCGCGGGGTCGGCGTCGACGTCGACCAGCTTGAATTCGAGCTTGGCGGTCTTGCCGAGCAGCGCCTTCAGCTGGCTCGGGTCCTGCAGGCCGGGAACCTGGACGACGATGCGGTTGTCGCCCTGGCGGACGATCGTCGGCTCGCGCGTACCGAGTTCGTCGATGCGGCGGCGGATGACTTCGACCGCCTGCGCCATCGCGCTGTTTGTCGCGCTGGCGATACCCGCGTCGGTCGGGGTCAGCGTGACGCGGTTGCCGTCGACGACCGCGACGTCGACATCGCGCTGCCCGGTCAGGTTGCCGACCGGGCGCGTCACCTTGCGCAGCGTCTCGACGGCGCGGTCGAGCGCCGAGGGATCGGTGACGGTGAATGCGACATGGCCGTTCGAAATACCGAGGTCGGTGAACGGTACCGCGCCGCCGTCGGCATCGTGCAACTCGGAGCGCACTGTCTCCTCGAGCCCGTCGAGCTTCTGCTTGCGGACATCGTCGGTCGCAGCTTCGAGCAGGATGTGGCTGCCGCCGCGCAGGTCGAGCCCGAGATTGAGCTGATGCGTCGGCACGAAGCCGGGCATCTGGCTGAGGATGCGATCGGGGACGAAATTCGGCAGTGCGAACAGCAGGCCCAAGGCCAGCGTCGCCAGGATCGTCCAGATCTTCCAGTTCGGAAACCCGAGCATGGTCGAGCTTACTTTCGCGCGTCGTTGGCAGCGGCGGGCAGCGGCTTGTTGCGGATCTCCATCAGCGTGCCCTTGACGACGCGCAGCTTGACCGTCGGCGCGACCTCGACCTCGATGTCGTTATCCTGCACCCGCGAGACGCGCCCGATGATGCCGCCGCCGGTGACGACCTCGTCGCCCTTCTTCACTGCATCGAGCATGGCGCGATGCTCCTTGGCGCGGCGCTGCTGCGGCCGGATCATCAGGAAGTAGAAGAT
>CAXTTR010000140.1:0-4756 GCA_964247215.1 uncultured Sphingomonadaceae bacterium | reverse complement strand
CGATCAGCGGGACGAACTGCATCAGCGCCGAACCGCCGAAACCGGTGGCCGCCGCCGTCTGGGCAAAGGCCGGAGAAGAAAACATGAGGGCTGGGTCCGTTTCGCAAGATTGCGAACCCTATATAGGAACGGCGGCGGCGCGCAAACAGCGCGGGTTGCGGACGCGGGTGTGCGCTAGAATCTAATCGTCGCCGACACGCGCAGCTGGCGCGGTTCGATCGGCCTGATATGGCGGTCGTTGACCCCGTCGAGCGGTTCGCCCGGCAGCCGCGACGGGTAATAATACTCGATTTCGTTGTCGTGCACGTCGAGTACATTGAGCAGGTCGGCGGCGACCTCGATACGGCCGAAGTCATAGCCGACGTGGGAGTTAACGACGTTGAGCGGTTTGGCGCGGACGCTATTGTCCTCGACGATCGGATAGGAACCGAAGTGACGGAAGCGCACCGCGGCCGAGGCTTTCTGGTATTTCACCACCGCGCCCGCCGAGATGACGCTTTCAAGCGCGTTCGGGATATGGTCCGCCCCCGGCGGCAAGTCGGTCTCACGCGCGAACGAGCGGGAGTATTGCGCATCGAGCTGCAGCCAGTCGGCAGGTTTGTAGAAGCTGCTAAGCTCGTAGCCATGACGCTGCGACGGACCCACCGGACTGGTTTCACCCTGATTGCCGTCATACTGCAGCTCGGAGTTGAGATGGAGCCACCAATAACTTGCGGTCAGCGTCAAGCCGTCGAGCGGCCGTGCCCTTGCCCCGACTTCATAGCCGCGCGCTTTGACCAGCGCATCGACCTTATCCGCCGGAGAACCGTCCTGCGGATTGACCGTGATCGCGGTGCCTCGGCCGTCGTTCGAGTGAAAGCCTTCGCCGTAGTTGGCATATAGTTCGAGCTGCGCGATCGGCGTCCAGGCGAGCGCCGCTTTGGGACTGACGATCGCGGCGGTGCTGTGTCCCGAGTTCGCCGCGATGTCGGACCGGACCGCGAAGGCGTAGCCGTCGGCGCGCAGGCCCAATATAATCCGAAGGTTGGACAGCGGGTGGATCGTCGCCTCGCCGAACACACCCGCCGACTCCTCGTCGACGCGGTCCTGCCGGACGGTCGTCCTGATCTGGCCGAACTCGGTGTGGTACAGCCCTACCGGCGCGATCAGATCGGCACGGGTGTCGGCTCCGACGAGCAGCTCGACGGGTACGCCGATATTGAGCGCGAACTTCTTGTCGACGCGGCCGCCGAGGACGAAGCGGCTGTCGCGCTGCTCGAACTCGTCGCCGTGGATGGGATCGTCGAGGAAGTAGGTGAAGTTCGAGACCAGCTTGAATTTGTAGTAGTTGGCATAGGCCAGCGCGGTAACCGGCGTGTCGCCGTCCTGCGCCCAGTTGACGTTGGCGAGAATGCGCGTCGTCGCGCCACCGAGGTACGGGTCGAGATAACCGAGGCGGTCGATAAGGCCGGAGTCGATAGCCCGTTGCGGCACCTGCTCGGCCGAGCGGAAATCAACGTGATAGCCTTCGAGCGTCGTTCGCAGCGTGCCACCACCCGCGGGGGCGGTATACTTCACGATCGCATTGAACAGCCGCAGATCGCCCGGAATTTCGAACGGGCCGTTGTCGTAGCGGAACTCGCCGCCGAGAAAGAGGTCGCCAGCGCCCAGCTTGGTCGAGCCGCCCGCGACGAGCCGGTAGTAGTCGCTGGTACCGATCGTGGCGGTGACGAACGGCGTCGCGGTGTCGACCATGTGGAACTTGGCCGAGCCCGCGGTGCCGAAGTCGCCGATATCGGCACGGTAAGGCCCCTTGGCGTAATCGATCGACTCGACGAACTCGGGGATGATGAAATTGAGGTCGCTGAACCCCTGCCCGTGCGCGTGGGTGCGCAGATTGATCGGCATGCCGTCGACAAAGGTGGCGAAGTCGGTGCCGTGGTCGAGATTGAAGCCGCGCAGGAAATACTGGTTGGCCTTGCCCCCACCCGAATGCTGCGTCGAGATAAAGCCGGGAATGACCTCCAGCAGCTCGCCGATACGCTGGATCGGGCGGTTGGCAAGGTCCACCTTGCCGATCTGGCCTTCGGACGAGGCGTGCGCGACGCCGATCAGGTTGGCAGCGCGTCCCGTGACGACAATTTCCGCGGCAGGCGTCGGCGCGCCATCGATTGAAACAGTACCGGTGGGTGCCGCGTCGCTGCTGGCCAGTTGGGTTGGCGCAAGGAAAGTGGCGGCCCGTGGCGGCGCCGTGGCAGTCTGCGCGACCAGCGCCGAGGCGCAGCACAGCGCGCTCAGCGCCGTTCCGCACCTGACTACCGCGCCTACCCGCATCTGCCCTCCCGCGGCGTATGAACAACAGCGTAGTTTTACATACGGCACGCAGGCTTAGTTAGTTTCAGCACGGTCGTCACGCCGCTTTTGGCGATTGGCTTGCGATGAACGGCAAGGCAAAGCGGGATGTGAAGCGCATCGGACGGGAAGTGACCCGGTCGTAGATGGCTTCATTCTATCCCGCTTGGGTCCCTGAGAGAGAACTTGACAAACTAGCCTTTATGGTTCAAGGCCAATTGATTAAGACTGCTTCTGTGACGGGCAATCATGCTAGCTATATGTTGGGCGGCAGCTTTGATCGCCACGAACTGGCTAATCGAGGCCGATAAGGTCGCAAGGTTGCTCCGCATCGGCGCAATTCATTGATTACAGATTACGTTCAAGCGGTTGTAAATACAGGGAATGTGTTCTTTCACCCAGTCGCCTTAGAATCGCCTTTGAAGTCGGGGTAGCAGTCGACCAGTATCGTCATTTGATTTAATCTGATGCCGCTTTAGCATCGTCCGGCTACCCGGACCGATGAGGATGCGCCATGGACGACCTGCTCAATTACGACGCGCTTGGTCAGGCCGAACTGATCGCCACCCGGCAGGTCAGTCCCGCCGAGCTGCTCGAAGCGGTGATCGCGCGCGCCGAGGCGCTCAACCCGGCGCTCAATTTCATCGCGCAGCCGCTATACGAGCGCGCGCGGGCAGCGGCGGCGGTCAGCTTGAGCTCCAGCTTCGCGGGGCCGTTCGCGGGCGTGCCGTTCCTCGTCAAGGACCTGCATCTGCACATCGCCGGCGAGCGCTCGGGCGAGGGCAGCCGGTTGTGGGACGGTTACCGGCCCGATTACACCTCGACCTTGTTCGAGCGTTTCACCGCCGCCGGGCTCAATACCTTCGGCAAGACAACAACCCCCGAGATGGGGCTGACCGTCACCACCGAGAGCCGGGCCACCGGGCTGACGCGCAACCCGTGGAGCCTCGACCGCAGCGCCGGCGGATCGAGCGGCGGCGCGGCGTGCGCGGTCGCGACGGGCGTCGTGCCAATAGCGCACGCCTCCGACGGCGGCGGCTCGATCCGCTGCCCGGCGTCGGCATGCGGCGTGTTCGGATTGAAGCCGTCGCGCGGGCGGGTGCCGATGGGACCGCACCACACCGAGAGCTGGCTCGGCATGACGGTCAACCACGCCGTCAGCCGGACGGTCCGCGACAGTGCCGCGCTGCTCGATGCCATCCACGGCAGCGAGCCGGGCAGCCGTTACACCGCGCCCGCACCCCAAGGCAGCTTCCTCAGTCATGCCGGGCGCGATCCGGGCTCCTTGCGGGTCGCGCTGATGCTGGTGCCGCCGACCGGTGTGCCGGTTGATGCCGAGGTCAGCGGTGCGACGCTCGCCGCCGCGAGGCTGCTCGAAGGCCTGGGCCACCATGTCGAGGAAGCGGCTCCCGATGTCGACGGTGCCGGACTTGGAACCGCGATGACCGCGGTGATCGGCGCGTCCACCGCCGCCGATGTCGCGGCGCGGCTGCACCAACTCGGCCGTATCGACGCCGGTAACGACATCGAGCTGGTGACGCAGATGTGGGTCCACATCGGCAAGTCGACCTCGGCGCTGCAGCTGCTCGCGGCCAATGACGCGTACCAGCGCGCCGCGGTCAGCGTCGCACGCTTCCAGTCGCGCTACGACATCATTCTGTCCCCGGTATTCGCGCAGCCGCCGATCGAGCTCGGCAGGATCGATCTGTCACCACTCGACATGGCCGAATGGACGCGCAACATCCTCGGCTATAGCCCGTTCACCGCACTCTCCAACCAGACCGGTCAGCCGGCGATGTCATTGCCACTTGGCATGAGCGCCGCCGGGCTCCCGATCGGCGTGATGGCAACGGCGCGCTACGGCGAGGAAGCGCTGCTGTTCAGCCTGGCGGGGCAGATCGAGCGCGCCGCGCCGTGGGCCGGGCGGCGGCCGGCGCTCTGACGGGCGCAATCCCGCTTTCCAGCAGCGACGCTGCATCGTAGGAGCAGCGGCGTGGTGCTGGGGAAATCGTGCATGTGGCGGGTGGTGTGGCTGACGCTGTCGGTGCTGCTGACGCCTGTCCCGATTGCCGCAACAGCCGCGCCAGCGTGGGTATCCGACGAAGTTGGTGAGACACCTGACCCGGCGGTACAGTACGGCCAGCTGCCGAACGGGCTGCGTTTCGCCGTCATGCATAACGCCTCGCCAAAAGGTGTCGCGGCGGTACAGTACCGGATTGCGGCAGGCACGGCGCAGGAGATTGCGGGCCAGGTCGAGTTCGCACATCTGGTCGAGCATCTGTGCTTCGGTGCGAGCGCGGCCTTCCCCAAGGGCGACGCGATCGGCCAGCTGCAGTCGGCGGGGATGCAGATCGGCAACGATATCGGCGGCTTCACGACGCCCAAGGGCACGCTGTACACTGTCTCGGTACCGCAGGTTACTCCA
>CAXTTR010000139.1:0-7784 GCA_964247215.1 uncultured Sphingomonadaceae bacterium | reverse complement strand
GTCCGCGTCCTGTCGGTCAACACGCTGATCCAGAAGGGCAAGAGCAAGCGCTTCAAGGGCAAGCCCTACACGCGTTCGGACGAGAAGAAGGCCATCGTGACGCTCGCCGAAGGCGACCGCATCGACGTGACCACCGGGATCTGAGGGCAGCAGCATGGCACTCAAGCATTATAATCCGACCTCGCCGGGCCGCCGCGGGCTGATCCTCGTCGACCGTTCGGCGCTTCACAAAGGGCGTCCGGTCAAGGCGCTGACCGAGGGCCTGCGCAAGTCGGGCGGGCGCAACAACATGGGCCACGCGACCGCGCGCGGCATCGCTGGCGGCCACAAGCAGCTGTACCGGATCATCGACTTCAAGCGCCGCGAATGGGATGTCGCCGCGACTGTCGAGCGGATCGAGTACGACCCCAATCGCTCGGCGTTCATCGCGCTGGTCAAGTACCCCGACGGCAAGCAGGCTTATATCCTCGCACCGCAGCGGCTTGCGGTCGGTGACACGATCACCGCGGGCAAGAAGGTCGACGTCAAGCCGGGCAACGCGATGGAAGTCGGCCAGATGCCGGTCGGCACGATTGTCCATAACGTCGAGCTCAAGCCCGGCAAGGGCGGGCAGCTGGCGCGCGCCGCGGGCACCTTCGTCCAGGTCGTCGGCCGCGACCGCGGCATGGTCATCATCCGGCTGAACTCGGGCGAGCAGCGCTACACCCACGCCAACTGCATGGCGACGGTCGGCGCGGTGTCGAACCCCGACAACTCGAACACCAACCTCGGCAAGGCCGGGCGTAACCGCTGGCTCGGCCATCGGCCGCTGACGCGCGGTGTCGCGAAGAACCCGGTCGACCATCCGCATGGCGGCGGTGAAGGCCGGACCTCGGGCGGACGTCACCCGGTGACCCCGTGGGGCAAGCCGACCAAGGGTGCGAAGACGCGTTCGAACAAGTCGACCGACAAGATGATTATCCGGTCGCGTCACGCCAAGAAGAAGAAGGGCTAACCGATGAGCCGCTCCGTCTGGAAGGGTCCGTTCGTCGACCTGCATGTGCTGAAGAAGGCCGAAACCGCGCAAGCCGGTGGCGGCGGGCGCGGTCCGATCAAGACCTGGTCGCGCCGCTCGACGATCCTGCCGCAGTTCGTCGGCCTCGTCTTCAATGTCTATAACGGCCGCAAGTTCATTCCCGTCTCGGTCAACGAGGACATGGTCGGCATGAAGCTCGGCGAATTCGCACCGACGCGGACCTTCACCGGTCACGCCGCCGACAAGAAGGCCAAGCGCTGATGGGCAAGCCAGTCAACCCGCGCCGTGTCGGCGACAAGGAAGCGCTCGCGGTGGCGACCACCGTGCGCGGCTCGCCGTATAAGCTCAACCTCGTCGCCGGGCTGATCCGCGGCATGAAGGCGAGCGACGCGCTGAACGTGCTGCAGTTTTCGAAAAAGGGCATGGCGCCCGACGTTCGCAAGGTGCTCGCCAGCGCAGTCGCCAACGCCGAAAACAACCACAATCTCGATGTCGACGCGCTGGTCGTCAAGGAAGCCAGCGTCGGCAAGGCATTGGTGATGAAGCGCTTCACGCCGCGCGCCCGCGGCCGGGCGTCGCGTATCCTCAAACCCTTCAGCCGCATCCGCATTGTTGTCCGTGAGCTCGGCGAAGCCGATTACGCCGTCGCCCGGGAGAAGGCATAATGGGTCACAAGTCCAACCCGATCGGTCTGCGCCTGCAGATCAACCGTACCTGGGACAGCCGCTGGTTTGCCGAGGGCGACGACTACGGCCGGCTGCTGATCGAAGATATCAGGATTCGCAATTTCATCCTGAAGACGCAGACGCAGGCAGCGATCTCGAAGGTCGTCATCGAGCGCCCGGCGAAGCTGTGCCGCGTGTCGATCTATGCGGCGCGCCCCGGCGTGATCATCGGCAAGAAGGGCGCCGATATCGAGAAGCTCCGCAAGGAGATCGCGACGATGACCAAGAGCGACGTGTCGCTCAACATCGTCGAAATCCGCAAGCCCGAAGTCGACAGCCGGCTGGTCGCGCAGGGCGTAGCCGACCAGCTCGAGCGCCGTATCGCGTTCCGCCGCGCCATGAAGCGCGCCGTGCAGTCGGCGCTGCGCTTGGGTGCCGAGGGCATCCGGATCACCTGCTCGGGGCGGCTGGGCGGCGCGGAGATCGCGCGCGTCGAATGGTACCGCGAGGGCCGGGTGCCGCTGCACACGCTACGCGCCAACGTCGATTATGCCGAGGCACAGGCGCACACCGCTTACGGCGTCTGCGGCGTCAAGGTGTGGATCTTCAAGGGCGAGATCCTTGGCCATGATCCGATGGCGCAGGACCGCCTGATGATGGAAGCGCAAACCTCCGGCGTCCGTCCGGCACGCTGAGGATAGAGCGATGTTGCAGCCAAAGAAAACCAAGTTTCGCAAGCAGTTCAAGGGTCGCATCCACGGCGACGCGAAGGGCGGCACGGCGCTCAACTTCGGCGCGTTCGGGCTGAAGGCGATGGAGCCCGACCGGCTCACCGCGCGCCAGATCGAGAGCGCCCGCCGTGCGATCAGCCGTCACATCAAGCGCGCTGGCCGGTTGTGGATCCGTATCTTTCCCGACGTGCCCGTCACCTCGAAGCCCGCCGAAGTCCGCATGGGCAAGGGCAAGGGCGCGCCCGAGTTCTGGGCCGCGCGCGTCAAGCCCGGCCGTATCCTGTTCGAGCTCGACGGCGTCCCGCACGATGTCGCCAAGGGTGCGTTCGAGCGAGCAGCGGCGAAGCTGCCGATCAAAGTCAAGGTCGTCGTCCGCCTGGGCGAGCCGACCGGCGAAGCAGTGAAGTGAGCGGCGCATGAAGACCAAGGACCTCAAGGTGCAGTCAGACGACCAGATTGCGACCGCGCTCGGCGAGATGAAGCGCGAGCAGTTCAACCTGCGCTTCCAGGCCGCCACCGGCCAGCTCGAGAAACCGAGCCGGGTGCGCGAAGTGCGCCGCACGATTGCCAAGATCAAGACGCTGCAGGGTCAGCGCGCGGCTACCGAAGCCGCTAAAGGAGCGAACTGATGCCGAAGCGTATCCTCCAGGGCACCGTCGTGTCCGACAAAGGCGACAAGACCGTCGTCGTGCTGATCGAGCGCAAGATCACCCACCCGGTGTACGGCAAGATCATGCGACGTTCGAAGAAATATCATGCGCACGACGAAGCCAACGCGATCAAGGCCGGTGACGAGGTCCGCATCGAGGAGTGCGCTCCGCTGTCGAAGCTGAAGACGTGGAAAGTCCTGGAGAAGGTCGGCTGATGCCGCCTCTCGCAACATTTGAGAAGGGGTCAGGCAAATGATCCAGATGCAGACGAACCTCGACGTCGCCGACAACTCGGGCGCCAAGCGGGTGATGTGCATCAAGGTGCTCGGCGGCTCGAAGCGCAAGTTCGCGGGCGTCGGTGACACCATCGTGGTGTCGATCAAGGAAGCCGCGCCGAAGGGCAAGGTCAAGAAGGGCGACGTCCACCGTGCCGTCGTCGTGCGCACCGCGAAGGACATTCGCCGCGCCGACGGGTCGGTGATTCGCTTCGATGGTAACGCCGCGGTGCTGATCAACAAGAACGCCGAGCCGATCGGCACGCGTATCTTCGGGCCGGTGGTGCGCGAGCTGCGCGCGTCGGGGCACATGAAGATCATCAGTCTCGCGCCGGAGGTGCTGTAATGTCGGCGGCGAAGATCAAGAAGGGCGACAAGGTCGTCGTCCTGTCGGGCAAGGACAAGGGCAAGCACGGCGAAGTCACCAAGGCGATGCCGAAAGAAGGCAAGGTCATTGTCGGTGGCATCAACATGATGACGCGCCACAAGAAGGCTTCGCAAGCTAACCCGCAAGGTGGTCTCGAGCGCATCGAGGCGCCGATGTTCGTCTCGAAGGTGGCGATCGAGGACCCCAAGACCGGTAAGCCGACGCGCGTCGGGTTCAAGATAATGGAAGATGGCCGCAAGGTGCGTGTCGCCAAGCGGTCGGGAGAAGTGATCGATGGCTGATCAGGTAAATCTGGCGCGGATGCAAACGCTGTACGTGGATACGATCCGCGCACAGATGACCGAGCAGTTCGGCTACAAGAACCTTATGCAGGTGCCGCGTCTCGACAAGATCGTCATCAACATGGGGGTCGGCGAGGCGACGCAGGACAAGAAGCTCGTCGACCAGGCCGCCGCGGAGATGGCGTTGATCGCCGGGCAGAAGCCGGTGATCAACAAGGCGAAGAAATCGGTCGCGGTGTTCAAGCTGCGTGAAGGCATGCCGATCGGCTGCAAGGTGACCTTGCGCCGGACCCGCATGTACGAATTTCTCGACCGGCTGGTCACCATCGCGCTGCCGCGCGTCCGCGACTTTCGCGGATTGAACCCGAAGTCGTTCGATGGACGCGGTAACTATGCGATGGGCCTCAAGGAACAGCTGGTTTTCCCCGAAATCAACTATGACCGCATCGGCAAGGTGCGCGGCATGGACGTGATCATCACCACGACCGCCAACACCGACGACGAGGCACGGGCCTTGCTGCTGGCGTTCGGCATGCCGTTCATCGGCCTGGTCGGCGAAGCGAAGAAGGCGGCCTAAGATGGCAAAAAAGAGTTCGGTCAACAAGAACGAGCACCGCAAGGCGCTGGTCAAGAAGTATGCGCCGAAGTTCGCGGCGCTGAAGGCGATCTCGCTCGACGAGAGCAAGGACGACGGCGAGCGGCTGATGGCGCGGCTGAAAATGTCCGAGCTGCCGCGCAATGCAACGCCGGGCCGCGTTCGCAACCGCTGTGCGCTGACCGGGCGCAGCCGTTCGGTGTACCGCAAGTTCAAACTGTCGCGGATCATGATCCGGGAACTGGGCAACAAGGGCCTGATCCCCGGCCTGACCAAGTCGAGCTGGTAACTGTATGTCGATGACCGATCCGTTGGGTGACATGCTCACCCGCATCCGCAACGGCCAGCAGGCGCGCAAGGACAGTGTCTTGACGCCGGCCTCAAAGCTGCGCGCGCGCGTTCTCGATGTGCTGAAGCGCGAGGGCTATATCCGCGGCTATAGCGATGCCGACAGCACGACGGCGCAGGCGAGCCTGCGCATCGATCTCAAATACTTCGAGGGCCAGCCGGCGATCCAGCACGTCGCGCGTGTCTCGAAGCCCGGCCGCCGCGTCTATTCGGGCGCGCAGGAGTTACCGCGGGTCCGCAACGGCCTCGGTATCGTCATCGTCTCGACGCCCAAGGGCGTTCTGTCCGACGCCGAAGCGCGCGACCAGAACGTCGGCGGCGAAGTCCTCTGCCAGGTGTTTTAAGCATGTCCCGTATCGGCAAGAAAGCAGTGGCGATCCCGGCGGGCGTCACCGCGGCAATCGACGGTGGTCAGCTCAGCGTTACCGGCCCCAAGGGTGCGATGATGATGCCGCTGGTCGACGATATCGCTTATGCGATCGAAGGCGGCGAGATCAGCGTCAAGCCGGCCAACGACACCAAGCGGGCGCGGGCCTATTGGGGCATGCAGCGCACGATGGTCTCGAACCTCATCACCGGGGTGACGACGGGCTTCACCAAGGTACTCGAGATCACCGGCGTCGGCTACCGCGCCAGCGTCCAGGGTTCGAACCTCAAGCTGCAGCTCGGTTATAGCCACGACGTCGATTACCCGATCCCGAACGGTATTGCGATCAAGACGCCCGACCAGACGACGGTCGAAATCAGCGGAGCCGACCGCCAGCAGGTTGGTCAGGTCGCCGCCGAAATCCGGCGCTGGCGTAAGCCCGAGCCGTATAAGGGCAAGGGCATCAAGTACCGCGGCGAGAAAATCTTCCGCAAGGAAGGGAAGAAGAAGTAATGGGCAAGGAACTCTCGCTTTTCGAGCAGCGGCGGCGGCGTGTTCGCACCGCGCTACGCGCCAAGTCGGGCGGCCGTCCGCGGCTGTCGATCCACCGCTCGTCGCAGCATATCTATGCACAGGTCATCGACGACGCGCAGGGCGTGACGATCGCGGCCGCCTCGACGCTCGAGAAAGACGTCCGCGATACGGCCGGCGCGACCAAGAGCGCGGCGGCCGATGTCGGCAAGCGGCTGGCGGAGCGCAGCAAGGCGGCGGGCGTGACGACGGTGGTTTTCGACCGCGGCGGCTTCCTGTTCCACGGCCGCGTCAAGGCGCTGGCCGACGGTGCCCGCGACGGCGGATTGGAGTTTTAAGATGGCGCAAGAACCACGTAGCGGCGGCCCCGGCGGGCCAGGCGGCAATCGCAGCGGACCCGGCGGTAACAATCGCGGCGGCCCCGGCGGCAATCGTGGCGGCAACGACCGCAACCGCGGCGGCCGTGGCGGACCGCAAGGCGGCGACGGCGGCGAGGAGTTCGTCGAGAAGCTCGTCCACATCAACCGCGTTTCCAAGACGGTGAAGGGCGGCAAGCGCTTCGGCTTCGCAGCGCTCGTCGTTGTCGGCGACGGCAAGGGCCGCGTCGGCTTCGGCCATGGCAAGGCGCGCGAGGTGCCGGAGGCGATCCAGAAGGCGACCGCGGCGGCGAAGAAGGCGATGATCCGCGTGCCGCTGCGCGACGGTCGCACGCTGCACCATGACGGCTACGGCCACTTCGGGGCGGGCAAGGTCTATGTGCGCTCGGCGGCGCAGGGCACCGGCATCATCGCCGGCGGCCCGATGCGCGCCGTGTTCGAGGCGCTCGGCGTTGCCGACGTGGTGACCAAGTCGGTCGGCACCAGCAATCCGTATAACATGATCCGCGCGACGTTCGCGTCGCTGAGCGAGCAGTCGTCGCCGAAGTCGGTGGCGCAGCGGCGCGGCAAGAAGATCGCCGACCTGATGGCGCAACGCGGCGACGCCTCGGCACGGACCGCCGCGGTCGAAGCCGAAGCGGTTGCTTGAGGACAATACGATGACCGTCAAAGTCACCCAGATCGGCTCGCCGATCCGCCGCACCGCCGACCAGCGCGCGACGCTGGTCGGGCTCGGCCTGAACAAGATGCACCGGACCCGCGAACTCGAGGACACGCCGAGCGTCCGCGGCATGATCGCCAAGGTCTCGCATCTGGTGCGGGTCGAAGGCGAGTAGTAAGCCTATATCGCTTCGCGTTCGGGTAGTCCGCCAAACGGTAAAGGGGATATCCGGTCCGTCCTGCGATCCCCCGAAGATTTCATCAACCCTGCGCGACTAAAGCGAAAGCGAGTGCACCATGAAACTGAACGACCTTCACGATAATCCCGGGGCGCGCAAGTCGCGCGTCCGCGTCGGCCGCGGTATCGGCTCCGGCGTCGGCAAGACCGCCGGGCGCGGGCAAAAGGGCCAGAAATCGCGCTCGGGCGTCGCGATCAAGGGCTTCGAGGGCGGTCAGATGCCGCTCCACATGCGAATCCCGAAGCGCGGCTTCAACAATCCGTTCCGCAAGGATTTCGCCGAGGTCAATCTGGTCACGCTGCAGCGCGCCGTCGACGACGGCAAGATCGCCGCGGGCGCGGTGCTCGACGGCGCGGCGCTGGTCGCGGCGGGCGTCATCAGCCATGCTCGCGACGGCATCCGGCTGCTCGCCAAGGGTTCGCTAAACGTCGCGCTGACGCTCAAGGTCGCGGGGGCCAGCAAGGCCGCTATCGAGGCGTTTCAGGTGGCAGGCGGCACGCTCGAACTGCCGAAGGAAAAGCTCGAGCCGTTGACGCGCGAGCAGCACACGGCGCGCCGTGCTGCGGCCCGCGATGCGAAGGCTGCTGCGATCAAGGCGGCATCGGCGACTAACTAAACAATCGCCGTCACCCCGGCGAAGGCCGGGGCCCATCTCCGGGACG
>CAXTTR010000138.1:0-7859 GCA_964247215.1 uncultured Sphingomonadaceae bacterium | reverse complement strand
GTGATCGGGCGCGTAGTGTGGATGGGACGGCGATTGAGTTAGTCACGGTAAAGGGATAGAACTCAGGATCAGCTAAGCCCGCCTTCGCAGCGACCCCAGCACCGCCAGCGTCACGCCGACCACCAGCCCGATCACCACACCGAGCGATCCCTGGTGGTAATAGCCGCCAAGCGCACCGCCGATCAGCAGGCTGAGCGCCAGCCAGATACCGCCGCCGCGAGGTCCGGACTGGCTGGGACGTCGTTGTGCTTGCATCGTTGTTCCTTGGTTGAGCAGCGTAGTCGCATATCCGGTGCGGACGTGCCAGCAGCGCGCTTCGTCGCATCGGGTGCAGCCGATGCGCTTTGCGCGGACGGCACGCTCGGCTAGAGCGGCCGCATGGTGTTCCGTCCCGTCAATGCTGCTGCAATCGTCATGTTTGCAGCAACGGCGGCGGCGGCGCAGCCGGTGACGCCGCCCGAAGCTGTTCAGAAACCGGTGACAAGCGCCGCCCCCGTCGCCGCACCGGACTTGGCGAAGGTGCCGCCAGCAGCCGATCCCAGCCTCGACACGATGACGCCGCTGCCCGGGCTTGGCGTCGATTGGCCGACAACGAGCGCGCCGGTGACGGGACTTGCACCGATCGACCCGGCCGCGGCGGCAGCACATGCCGCCTCGCCGGCAAGCGCCATGCCGTCACCGGCGGCGGCATCGGCACCGGTCGCGGCTGCGCCGTCACCGGCGGCCGCGGGCACTCCAGCGGGCGATGCTGCCGCCGACCCGGAACTGGCCGGGACTCGCTACACACTGGAGGTGTCGGGGCTCGGCCCGCTCGATCTCGACGTCCGCTTTCGTGCGATATCCGAGCTGTACAAAGCGCGCAAAGCGACGGCGAACCTCGCGCAGCTGAACCGGCGTATCACCGAGGACAGCGAGCTCATCGATGAACTGCTGCGTTCGCGGGGCTATTACGGCGGCACGACGGCGGCAAGGATCACGCCCCCGGCCACCGCCGGTCAGCCGGCGACGGTGACGCTGACCGTCGTGCCGGGGCCGCTGTACCGGTTCAGCACCGTGGCGCTGCACGCGCCGCCCGCGACCCCGCCGGGGCTGATCGCGCCGTTGATCGGGGTCGCGCCGGGTGACGCGGTCGCGGCCGAGCCAGTGCAGGCGGCGCAGGATGCGCTCAAGGCGAAGCTTGCCGAGAAGGGCTATGCCTTTCCGGTCGTCGCCGCGCCCGAGATCGTCATCGATCACGCGACGCACACCGCGACGCTGACGCAGGCGATCGACCCCGGCCCGCGCGGGCGCTTCGGGGTGATCCGTGCCAACAAGAAATCGGTGCTGACGGCGAAGCAGCTGCAGCGGCTGGCGCGCTTCCGCCCCGGCGACATCTACGACAGCGGCAAGGTCGACGACCTGCGCCGCGCGATGATCGCCACCGGGCTGTTCGGCGCGGTCAACATCGCGCCCGTCAAGGCCAGCACCGAAGCCAGCGGCGATGCTGTCGTCGACCTGCGGATCCGCACCGAGAGCGCGCCGCTGCGGACGGTCGCGGCGACCGGCGGCTATTCGACCTCGCAAGGCGTGCGCGTCGAGGCGAGCTGGCAGCACCGCAACCTGCTGCCGCCGGGCGGCGCGGTGACCTTCAGCATCGTCGCGGCGCAGCGCGAGCAGGCGGCAGGCGCGGTGCTCAGGCGCCAGAACTGGCGGGCGCGCGACCTGACGCTGAACGTCCGCGCGCAGTTCTCGAAGCAGGAGCTGTCCGCGTTCCGCGCGCAGACGATCACGCTCGGCACCTCGATCGACCGCGAGACCAACCTGATCTGGCAGAAGCGCTGGTACTATTCCGCCGGAGCCGAGCTGGTGCTGTCGCGCGAGACCGACCGCAGCAGCCCCGGCGAGCCAACGCGCGTGTACTATGTCGGCGCACTGCCGCTCAGCCTGACCTATGACGGGACCGGGAACCTGCTCGACCCGACCAGCGGCTTCCGTATCACGGCTCGCGCGTCACCCGAGCTGTCGGTCGAGGGCGCGAGCTTCGGCTATGTCCGCAGCCAGCTCGAAGCCAGCATCTACGAAGGCATCGGTGGCCGCGTGACGCTGGCGGCGCGCGGCCACATCGGCTCGATCATCGGTGCGAGCCACGGCAACATCGCACCGACGCGGCGCTTCTATGCCGGCGGCGGCGGCTCGCTGCGCGGCTACGGCTATCAGCAGGTCGGACCGCAAGACGCGCAGAACAACCCGAGCGGCGGCGATTCGATCGTCGAGGGCAGCTTTGAAACCCGCGTCCGCTTCGGCAATTTCGGCATCGTGCCGTTCGTCGACGCGGGGCAGGTGTACACGTCGACGATCCCCGGCTTTGACGACATCAGGATCGGCGCGGGGCTCGGCGCGCGCTACTACACCAGCTTCGGACCCGTCCGGATCGACATTGCGACGCCGGTCAATGGCCGCCGCAGCGACGCCAAGGTGCAGTTCTACGTCTCAATCGGCCAGGCATTCTGATGGCTCGTGCGCGCGGCACTCTGCGCTTCCTCTGGCTGCTCGCGGCGGCGCTCGTCCTGCTCGCGGCGATCGCCTTCGCCGCACTCAAGTTCATCGACACCGGGCGCGGCCACGCGCTGCTGCTGCGCCAGCTGCCGGGGCTGCGGCAGCAATCGGGGCTGACGATCGCCGCCGACCGCATCGATGGCTCGCTGTTCGGGCGCGCGACGCTGCACGGGCTGCGGCTCGGCGACCCGCAGGGCGTGTTCGCGACGGTGCCGCTCGCCGAGGTCGACTGGCGGCCGCTCGACCTGCTGCAGAACCGCCTGACGCTGCGGCTGCTGACCGCCCCCGAGCTGCATGTCTTGCGCCTGCCGAGACTGCGCCCGAGCGGCAGCACGCGGCTGCTGCCCGGTATCGATATCGTCATCGGTACGCTACGCATCGACCGGCTGGTGCTCGACCCGCCGGTGATCGGCCGGGCCCAGACGCTGACGCTGGCGGGGTCCGCCGATATTCGCAGCGGCCGGGCGAAGCTCGACATAAGCGCGACGACGGTGGCGGGTGCGGCGAGCGGCGGCGATACGGTCCGCGTCCACCTCGACGCCGAGCCCGGCCGCGACCGCTTCGATGTGAATGCGACCATCGACGCGCCGAAGCAGGGCGTGATTACGACGTTGCTGGGTTTAGCCCAGCCGCTAATCGTCAGCATCAAGGGCGATGGCCGCTGGTCCGATTGGCACGGCTCTGGCACGGCGGTGCTGGAGACGAGCCAGCTCGCCAACCTTGCACTAAGCGAACACGGCGGAGGCTTCGCGCTGATTGGCACCGCCACCCCTGCGCTGCTGTTGAACGGCATCGGCGCGCGGCTTGCCGGGCCCATTGTCAGCCTCGACGCCGCCGCCAGGCTAACCGGTCACAAGCTGAACGCCACCTTGCACGCCGCATCCCCGTCACTGCGTCTGACCGCGAGCGGCGGGCTCGACTTTTCCGCCGAGAGCTTCGACAAGCTGACCGCCAACGCCGACGTGCTGCGCCCCGCCGCGCTCGATCCGCGGATTGCCGGCAAGGACATCCGCCTCGCGGCGCGCATCGGCGGCAGCTTCGTCGCGCCGCTGATTGACTATACGCTGACCAGTCCGGCCTTCAGCTACGGCAACACCGGCTTCAGCCAGTTCCGCGCGACGGGCGTCATCGCCGCCGCCAAGCACCCGTTCACCATCCCGGTCGCCGCCAGCGCCGTACGGCTGAGCGGCATCGGCGACACCGGCGCGGCGCTGCTCACCAACCTTCGCGTCGCCGGGCCGCTGGTGATCACCCACGGCCAGCTGACCGGCACCGGGCTGATGCTGCGATCGGACCGGGCGAGCGGCACCGGCAGCGTCGCGCTCGACTTGGCCAGCGGCGGCTACGTCGCCGATGTCGACCTGATGCTGCCGCGCTACACCGTCGCCGGGCTGGGCATCGCCGACATCGCCGCCAAGCTGCACGCGGTTCCCGGTAACGGCGGCGCGCGCGTGACCGGCACCGCAGCGGTCGCGGTGACCCGGCTCGACAACGCGTTCTTCGCCAAGGTGCTGCAGGGCTTGCCGCGGATCACGACGAACCTCGACGTCGCGCCCAACCTCAACATCGCGTTCGCCAACACGCGCCTGACCGCGCCCGGCTTGACGCTTGCCGGGGCGGGCAGCCAGTCGCCCGACGATATCGTGCGCTTCACCGGACAGGGCGTGTCACGCGCGTACGGCCCGGTGACGCTGGCGCTCGCCGGGCCCATCGACACACCGGTCGTCGATCTGCAGCTGGCGCACCCCGGCCTAGGTCTCGGGCTAGCAGGCGTCGCCGCGCACATCGCGCCCGCCGGACCGGCATGGAGCTTCGACGCGCGCGGCGGTTCGAGCTACGGCGCGGTCACCGCGCGCGGCAGCATCGACAGCAGCGCGGGCCCGGCCGCCATCGACCTCGCGCAGGCGACGCTCGCTGGACTGACGACGCGCGGACGCATCGTCCAAACCGCGGCGGGGCCGTTCGCGGGTCGACTTGAGCTCGCCGGCGACGGGCTGCATGGCGGCGTGACACTGGCGGCGACGGGCGCGGTACGGCGGGCCGACGTCACGATTATAGCGTCCAAGGCCAGGCTGGCGCTCACTCCCGCAGTCACGATCGCGCGCGGCTCGCTCACCGCAACGGTGCAGCTGCCCGACAGCGGCGCATCGGTGCAGGGCCGCTTCGACCTTGGCGATGTTCGCAGAGGCAGCCTGATGCTGGCCAGCGCCAAGGGTAGTGTCGCGTACGCCAACGACCGGGGTACGGTGCAGCTCGATGTCAGCGGCAACGCGGGCGCGCCATTCGTGCTGGCCTCGACCGTCACCGTCGATCCGGCGCATATCACAATCGCCGCGCGCGGCAGCGCCGGCGACCGGGCGCTGGCGCTCGACCACCCCGCCGTCGTCACCCGCACAGCCGCTGGCTGGAACCTCGCTCCCGTGCAGGTCATCACCCCCGATGGCCGCACCGAGCTGTCGGGGCGTTACGGCGATGGCTTTGCGGTCCACGCCCGGCTCGACCGCATCGGGTTGGAGCTATTAACCATCGTCAGCCCCGACCTCGCCGTTACCGGGAAGCTGTCGGGCACGCTCGACTTCGATGCCCCCGCTGACAATGCGCTGCCCACCGGCAGTGCAATGCTGCGCGTCACCGGGCTGACTCGTACTGGGCTTGCCGCCGCGTCGCTCCCGATCGATGTCGCGCTGAACGCCGCAATGGGCCACGGCAGCGCCGCGGCACGCGCCACGATCGTCCGCGGCAACGTTATCGAGGGCCGCATTCAGGCACAGCTCAGGGATATTCCCGGCACCCGCGCCGATCCGCTGCTACAGCGGCTGCTTGCCGCGCCGCTGTTCGCGCAGGCGCGCTACAACGGTCCGGCGCAGGCATTGTGGCCGCTCGCCGGGGTCGAGGCCGTCGATGTTCGCGGCACCGTGCAGATCGCCGCCGATGCCAGCGGGCACCTCGGCGATCCGCGGCTGACCGGCACCATCCGCACCGCCGCGGCGCGCTTCGAGACCGCGACGCTCGGCACCGTCGTCGATAATATCGCGCTCGACAGCCGCTTCACCGAAAGCCGCCTCGACCTGACCAGCTTTGCCGGCACCGTCGGCAAGGACGGCAAGGTCAGCGGCAGCGGCAGCATCGACCTGTCGTCGGAGCGCAACTTCCCGCTCAACATCGCCCTTAACTTGAACAACGCGCAGGTGCTCAACCGCGACGACCTGCGCGCCACGCTGACCGGACCGCTGACGATCCGCAGCAGCGCCGACGGTGCGAAGATCAGCGGCAAGCTGACGGTCGAGCGCAGCCGGCTCCGCATCGGCAAACCCGCCGTCGAGGACGTGCCGGTACTGGACGTGCGCGAGATCAACGCCGAGTTGCTCGGGCGGCGGGTGAAACGCGACACTGCGCCAACCAAGTGGCTGCTCGACGTCGCGCTCAATGCGCCGGGCCGTCTCGAGGTCACCGGCATGGGCATCGAGTCCGAATGGCGCGGCGACCTCCGCGTCACCGGCCTCGCGACCGCACCGCAGCTGGTCGGTCGCGTCCAAGTCGTGCGCGGCGATTACGACTTCGCCGGCAAGCGCTTCGAGCTGACTCGCGGCGACCTGCGCTTTGCCGGCGGTTACCCGCCCGACCCGGTCGTCGATGTCGTCGCTGAGAACACCAGCTCGGGCTTCACCGCGCAGCTGGCGATCACCGGCACCGCGCAGCGCCCCGACATCAAGTTCAGCTCGACCCCGGCGCTGCCCGAGGACGAGGTGCTGTCGCGCGTGCTGTTCGGTGCCTCGATCACCAGCCTGTCGGCGCCCGAGGCGGTCCAGCTTGCGGGCGCGCTCGCCTCGCTGCGCAGCAACGGCAAGGGCACCGCGCTCAATCCGATCAACCTGGTGCGCAAGACGCTCCACATCGACCGCCTGCGTATCCTCCCCGCCGACGCGACGCTCAACCGTAAGACTTCGGTCGCCGCCGGCCAGTATATCGGGCGGCGGGTGTACGTCGAGCTCGCCACCGACGCGCAGGGCTATACCGCGTCGAACATCGAGGTCTCGCTGACGCGGGCGCTATCGGTGCTGTCCGAAGTAGCGACGCAGGGCGGGACGAGCGTCAACCTGCGGTGGAAGCGGGATTATTGACAGCTGGCGGGCGGCGAGCTGACTTTAAGCCGCCTCCGCCAGATCTTCCGCGATCAGCGCGTGCAGCTGCGCTTTTGCCGCTTCCATCGCGGCGGTCTTGCTCTCGGGGCTGATCGCGAGCTTCTCGGCGCGGACGAACTGCACATCCTTTACGCCCATGAGGCCGAGCAGGTTGCGCAGGTGCGGCTCCTGGTTATCCATCCCCTTGGCGGGGCCGTCGCTGTAAAAGCCGCCGCGGGCTTCGACGACGATGGCGCGCTTGCCATGGAGCAGGCCCTTGGGGCCCGCGGCAGTGTATTCGAACGTCACCTTGGCGCGGATGACGTGGTCGAACCACGCCTTCAAGGTCGAGGTAATACCGAGATTGTACATCGGCGAGCCGATGACGATGATGTCGGCGGCCATCAGCTCGCCGACCGCCTTGTCACTGACCTCCGCCGTCGCGCTCGCGTCCGGTGTGTCGCGGCTGCCGAACAGCCCCGCCAGCCCGGCGTTGCTCAAATGCGGCACCGACTCGTTGCCGAGGTCGCGTGTCGTTACCTGCAGGCCCGGCGACTTCGCCTGCCATGCCTGCATGAAGTCATCGACAAGCTGGCTCGACACCGAATTCGGCCCGGCGGCGCTACTCTTCAGAACGAGAATATTGGTCATGCTGGTCTCCTGTGGAACCTGGTTAGCCCATGCGCCCGGCGCGGTAGTCGGCGAAGGCGGTCTGGATCTCGGCAGCGGTGTTCATCACGAACGGGCCGTATTTGGCGACGGGTTCGTGCAGCGGCGTTGCCGCTATCAGCAGCAAACGGGCGGCAGCAGCGGCGCTGATCGTGACGGCGCTGCCGGGTGAGAGCACGCCGATCGAGCCCGCAGCCAGAGCGGCCTCGCCGATCGAGGCGCTGCCTTCAAAGACATAGACGAAGGCCGTGTCGTCATTGCGCAAGGGCACGTGGAGAACCGCCCCGGCTTCAAGCGCAATGTCGAGATACAGCGGTGCCGTCGGGCCAGTCTCGACCGGGCTGCTGGCCCCGCCGAAGCTGCCTGCAATGACCTTCACCGTCACGCCCGGCAGTGCCACCACCGGCAGCGCCGCGGGGGCGATGTCCTGATAGCGCGGCGTGCCCATCTTGGCGGCGGCGGGCAGATTGACCCACAGCTGGAAGCCGCGCATCAGCCCCGCCTCCTGCTCGGGCATCTCGGAGTGGATAAGCC